>VBJE01000200.1:8950-11698 GCA_005879675.1 Chloroflexota bacterium | reverse complement strand
GAAAGAGAGTCGGGCACGTGATGCGAGGCCAGTGCTCGGTGCGCAGCTGGTCGCGGAACCCGGGTCGATGCAGTGGATAGGAGAAAAGCACCAGTCCACCGAAGTCGGCATCGATCGCGGCCATGCTCGCGACTCGTCCGCCGAAGGACTGACCGCCGCCGATGACCTCATGTCCGCGACCGGAGGTCTTGATGAAGACGGGGACTGCTTTCTCCGCGCCGCCGCGAGGAAGATCGACCGCGACCGCATCGATTCCACGTCGCTTGAAGCCCACGACGTAAGGCTTCATCGACGCCGCGTTGCCTGATGCTCCATGACCGAGGACGACTCGCATGACGTCTATCGTCGCAGCGTTGAAGAGGTCGATGGTCGTCGCGACACGGCGACATCAGCAGAAATTTCCACAGCCCTCGCGCAAAAAAATATTTCTCGAGGGATTGACGTGAGTGGGGTTCATCGAGTATCACAACACCTTGTATGGCGATGCTGCTCGTGGTTGCCACCACAGAGGCGACGGACCCGGCGCGAGAAAGCGGACCATTTCGATCAGCCGCCAACGTCTCGGAGTCCTCATCTAGGGTCCGCGGCGAAACCCGTGGGGTTGCAGAGGAGGTGCGTGCAGGAGAGATCCAGACCACGTCACACCACCACATGGAACCCGCCGAACCAATGGAACCTATCGGGTCCATATCTTTAGGAGAAGGAGGTAACTAATGATGGCGAAGAAGAAGGCCGCTAAGAAGCCGGCCAAGAAGGCCGCGAAGAAGTCCTCGAAGAAGAAGTAAGAAACTTCTCTTCAATCGTTTCGTAAGTCCGTCACGCGCCGGGGTTCTGTGGAGCCCCGGCCCTTTCTTTTGTTGGAGATGTTGTTGAGTGAACAGCTCCTCCGTCGCCTTCGGCGACACCTCCCCACTTCGTGGGGAGGACCCTTACATATAAGGAAGTGCCTTCCTGCGGGTAAGGATCTTGACCTGCGAACAGGTGTTCGGTATAGTCGGGATCGCCTCCTCTCCCCACCCCTGCGTCTTGCTTCGAGGCGGCCATGAAAGATGCAGGAAGTCGCTCTTGAATCCGCGATCAGCTCAATTCGGATCCGCTTCGGCAGCCAGGCGCTGACGAGGGCGGCCGAGCTGCCGCCGCCACGCCCCTGGCGGAGCGCGACGCCGCTCGATCGCCTCACGGGAATCGGAGGCATTCCGCAAGGTCGCCTTTCGCTGCTCACCGGGAGAGGCACGTGCGGCAAGCTCACGCTCGCCCTCGCGCTGCTCGCGCGCGCGACGCATGAGTTCGCGCACGCGCTGGTGATCGACGGCGGCGGATTCGATCCCAAGATGCTCCTTCCCTTCTCCCCTGAGCTCGGCGCGCTGACCGTCGTCAGCGCGCCGGCTCCTGAGGTCGCGGGCGAAGCGGCGACGACGCTCGCGCGCGCCGGCGCGGGCTTCGTCCTGTTGATGTGCGAGGTGCCCGAGCACTGGCTCGGCCCTCTCGAGTCAGGAGCGAGTCGATCGGGCACAGTGATCGTCGACGTCGCCGACGCGCCCGATCGCGCGCTTGCCCACGCGTCTAGCTTCAGCGTCGCGTTCTCACGCATCGATTGGATCTGGGAGCGCGGACAGCTCGTCGGCCTGCGCACGTCGGCGCGATGCGTGAAGAATCGAGTCGCTCCGCCTCTGGGCGAGACCGAGCTCGAGGTCCGCTATCCACTGGGCTTGCGAAGGCCCGGCGATTACCTGCCCGGCGTCACGCACGTGTCGCCGCAGGTCGAGGAGCTGAGTCCACGCGAGTCTGCTGCGGTCTGACCAACCACCTCGAGCTGGCGCGGAGGCCCGACCTCTACGGGACGCCGGTCATCGTCGGGCGCTGGGACGAGCACGTCGTCGCCGCGTCGGAGGAGACGCTTCCCTTCGGCGTCACGCCCGGCATGGCGATGCGCCAGGCCGAGCATCTCTGCCCGCACGCGACCTTCGTCCTGCCGGACGAAGAGGCGGTGGCGCGGATAGGCGAGCTGCTCTCCGCCGCGCTGTATGACCTCGCGCCTGTGGTCGAGGTGCGCGACGAAGGCGTCGCCTGGCTCGACCTCGAGGGCGTGGTTCGCAGAGGCGAATCGATCCGGGAGATGCGGCGGCGATTACTGAAGGCGATCGGCCGCGAGCCGCGCCTCGGCCTGGCCCCGGGCCCGTTCTCGGCGCGACTGGCGGCAGCGCGCGCGCGTCCCGGCCGGCTGATGCAGGTCCGCGATGCGAGAGAGTTCCTCGCCCCTCTCCCCTCGCGCGAGCTTCCTCTCGACACCGAGCAGCTGGAGCGACTGGACCTGCTCGGCCTGCGAACGCTGGACGCGGTCGCGGCCATCGGCCCACGCGAGCTGGAGAGCCAGCTCGGCCGCGAGGGACGTCACGCGGTGCTGCTCGCAAGCGGGCTCGAGCCAGACCAGCTCGTGCCCTGGCGCCCGCCGCTGTTCACCACCGCGCATCGCCAGTTCGGCGAGGCGGTCGAGGACCGCGAGGCGCTGCTCTTCGTCGCCCGCGCGCTGTGCGGCGACCTCGCCGACGAGCTGGGCCTGCGTGGCGCCGGGGCAAAGCAGGTGCGCGTGCGAATGGGATTCGATTCCGCGGAGCACGAGCAACGTGAGTCGGTCGTCCGGCATCCGTTGAGCAGCCAGGCAGAGCTTTTCGGCCTGGTCGGGTCGTGGATCAAGGAGTGGCAACCGCGCGCACCGATCGCGGAGCTGTGGATCGAGCTGCCGGTGCT
>VBJE01000200.1:0-8933 GCA_005879675.1 Chloroflexota bacterium | reverse complement strand
GGGTCGAGCGAAGAGGTCGTCGCCGCCCTCGAGCGGCTGCAGGAACGCTTCGGCGACGTCGTGGTCCGCTTCGCGTGAAGCTGATCGTGGATCCGGTACGCGCAGGGTGACCAGGTTGCTCACCCCCGCGGCGGCGGTCGACGTCGAGCTCGGGCCGGGTGGCGCGCCGACGGCGATATCGGGCGCCCTGACCGGTGCGATCGATCCCATCGCCCGCTGGAAGGTCGAGACGTCCTGGTGGGACAAGGCGGTCGTCCGCGAGTACTGGAAGGTCCTCCTGAACAACAACCTGCTCTGCGAGCTCTACCGCGACGTGGCTACCAACGACTGGTTCATCGAACGCGTCTACGACTGATTCTGAATTTGACCCCATACGTCGAGCTCCACAGCCACTCCAACTTCTCATTCCTGGACGGCGGCTCGCATCCCTACGAGCTCGCGGTGCGCGCGGCCGAGCTCGAGATGCCGGCGCTAGCCATCACCGACCGAGGTGGCGTCTACGGAGCCGTGCGCCATCTTCAGGCCTGCCGCAAGCTCGGCGTCAAGCCGATCATCGGCAGCGCCCTCGAGGTCGACGGCGAAGAGCTGATCCTCATCGCGCGCAACCTCCACGGCTACTCGAACCTGTGCCGCCTGCTCAGCATCGCGCACGCCGACCAGCCCAAGGGCGAGGCGCGCACCACGCTGGCCAGGGTCGCGGAGCGTCGCGGCGACCTTTTCTATCTCAGCGCCACCGACAGCGAAAGCCGGCTCCGGGATTTGCAGGACGCGCTCGGCCGGGAGGCTGTCTTCAGCGAGCTGCATCACCACCTGCGACCCGAGGATTCATGGGTCCTCGAGGGACGGGCGGCGATGGCGCGTCGCTGCGGCGCGCCGGTGGTGGCCACCAACGAGGTCCACTACCACGTCCCCGCACGGCGACAGCTCCACGACGCGCTGGTTGCGATTCGGCACCGCGCGACGCTCGACGAGGTGCGGCCGCACCTCTTCCCCAACTCCGAGCACCACCTGAAAGGCGGCGCCGAGATGCGCCCGCTGTTCGGTGACCACGCCGCCGCCCTTGCCACGCCGTGGGAGATCGCGCAGGAGTGCGACCTCGACCTCGACTTCCGCAAGGTCCGGTTCCCGGGATATCCGGTCCCCGCCGGCGAGACGCCGTTCTCCTTCCTCTACAAGCTGTGCTTCGAAGGCCTGCGCGAGCGCTACCGACCGATCACCTCGGCGGTGACACATCGCCTGCAGCACGAGCTCGAGGTGGTCGAGAAGACCGGGCTGGCCGAGTTCTTCCTCATCAACTGGGACCTGATGCGCTTCGCGCGCGAGCACGGCGTTCCAGGACAGGGCCGGGGCTCGGCCGCGGACTCGATCGTCGCCTACGTGCTGGGCATCACCCGCGTCGACCCGATCGAGCACAACCTCCTTTTCGAGCGCTTCCTGCACGAGGAGATGACGAGCACGCCGGACATCGACATCGATTTCTCGACCGAGCACCGCGAGCAGGTGATCCAGTACATCTACGAGAAGTACGGCTGGGAGCGGACCGGGATGGTCTGCAACGTGGTCACGTTCCAGCCGCGGATGGCGATCCGGCAGATCGGCAAGGCGCTGGGATTCTCGGCCGAGCTCCTCGACCGCCTCGCCAAGGGCGTCGACAGGTGGTTCACCGAGGACGTCGAGGATTCGATGCAGTGGGCGGTGCCACCTCCCGACATGCGGCCGCAGAGCTGGCGGCAGTTCCTCGAGCTGTGCCGCGAGGTGATCGAGTTTCCGCGCCACCTCTCGATCCACAACGGAGGAATGCTGGTCACCGGGGAGCCGCTGGTGGACATCGCCCCGGTCGAGCCGGCGACGATGGAAGGGCGGCGGGTCGTCCAGTTCAACAAGGACGACGTCGAGGATCTGGGTCTGATCAAGATGGACATGCTCGGCCTGCGCACGCTGTCGGTGGTCGCCGAGGCGCTGGACCTGATCAAGGACACGACGGGAGTCCGGCCAGATCTCGACCAGCTGGCGCTCACCGACCCGGCGGTCTACGAGATGTGCGGCGAGGCGGACACCATCGGCGTGTTCCAGATCGAGTCGCGGGCGCAGATGCAGACACTGCCGCGCACGCGTCCCAAGACGTTCAACGACCTGGTGGTGGAGGTGGCGATCATCCGTCCTGGACCGATCCAGGGCAACGCCGTCCATCCCTACATACGGCGCAAGCAGGGGCGCGAGACGGTGACTTATGCGCATCCGCTGCTCGAGCCGATCCTCGAGGACACCCTCGGGGTGATCCTCTACCAGGAGCAGATCATCGAGATCGCGATGCACGTCGCGGGGATGAGGCCGGGCCGTGCGGACGGGTTTCGGCGGGCGATGACCCGCCACCTGAACCGTGTCGAGATGTCATCGCTCGAGGACGAGTTCGTCAGCGGCTGCCTGGCCAACGGCGTGCCGCGCGAGGTCGCGGACCAGCTGTTTGCCGCGGTGCAGGGGTTTGCGGTCTACGGCTTCTGCCGCTCGCATGCCGCCGCGTTCGCGCGCACGTCGTACGAGACCGCCTGGATGAAGCTGCATCACCCCGTCGAGTTCGCCTGCGGGCTGTTGAACAACCAGCCGATGGGGTTCTACCACCCGAGCGTGCTGGTCGAGGACATGAAGCGTCATGGGCTGAAGGCGCTGCCCGTGGACGTCAATCGCTCGGACATGCGCTGCCTGCCTGAACGCGTCGAAGTTCACGCGAGTGCCGGCGCTCGCACGTTTCAGACCCGCGAATTCCCTCCCATTGCCGGCACTCGCGTGGAATACGCGATGCGCATCGGCTTCAACTACGTCCGCGACCTCGGCGAGGAAGGTCGCAAGGCGATCGTCGCCGAGCGTGGCCAGAACGGCCCCTACCGCTCCTTCGACGATTTCATCAGCCGGCTACGCGGCGGGCCCATCGGCCCACGCGCGGTCCGCAACCTCGTCATGGTCGGCGCCTTCGACGCCCTCGGCCGGCCACGGCGAGAGCTGCTCTGGGGCTGGCAGGAGCGATGGCACGGCACCGGGCTGCGCAAGGGCATCGACAAGCAGTCCGAGCTGCGCCTCGACGCCACCGCTCCCTCCCTCCCCCACATCGACGACTTCGACGCCAACCAGCTCGAGTACCGCATCTCCGACCTGTCCACCGGGCACCACCTGATCCATTTCTGCCGCGACCGCCTTCGCGCCCTGGGCGCGATCGAGACCGACAGAGTCACCAGGCCCGCCAACAACCAGAGGGTCCGAGTGGCGGGACTCGTGATCACCCGACAGGCGCCCGCGACCGCCAACAAGATCCGCTTCTTCACCCTCGAGGACGAGTTCGGCCAGGTCAACGTGACCATCAAGCCCGAGATCTACGCAAAGTACCGCCAGGTTGCCAACCGCCAGCCGATCCTCATCATCGACGGCGTGCTGCAGCGCCAGGACGGCGTCCACTCGGTGCTCGCGAGCCACATCGAGGCGCTCGCCGGAGTCCCGAGGCCGGTGCAGCGGTCACACGACTACCGCTAGGGATTCCTTACTTTCTGTAGCCAGCCAGGGGGCATTTGCGCCAAGCTATTCAGCTACAGCCGAACTTCATCGCAGCAACCCCAGAGGAAAAACTCCGTAAGAAATGTCGATCGCCCGAGAAATCGAAGACATAGCGCGCGACCTGATCAAGCATCAGCATGATCATCCGCCGGTCCGCGATCTCAACCGCGACGTCGAGCGCCGCCTCACCTTCGCCGACCGCGTCGCCACGGACTTCTCCCGCCTCGTCGGCAGCTGGGTCTTCGTCCTCGTCCAGCTCGGGATCATCGCCCTCTGGATCGCCCTCAACGCCCTGAACCTCATCCGGCCGTGGGACTCCTACCCCTTCCGGTTTCTCAACCTGGTCCTGAGCCTGGAGGCCGCGATCTGGATCTCCGTCCTGCTGATGGGGCTGAACCGTCAGGCCGACCGCGACCGGCTCCGCGCGCAGCAGGACTACGAGCTGAACGTCAAAGCCGAGGAAGAGCTGAAGGCGCTGATGAATCACCTCATGCACCAGGACGAGATCCTTCTCCAGATCGTGAACCGCCTCGACCGCGGCGACCGGGAGATGAAGCGGCTGGCGCGCCGCCTCGAGGAGGCGCTCGAGGCGAGCAAGCAAACACAGCCGCCGGCACCCGCGCCGCCGGAGCGGTACACCGCGTACTCGCCGTCGTCGTACACCTTTGTGCCGTGCTCGTCCCAGTAGGCGCGGCTGCCACCGCGCGGCACCTCCTGCGGGCCGATCATCACGTAATCGATCCCGTACCTGCGCACGAGGTCGAGGGCCGTGGGGTCGCCCTGGAGGATGCGCTTGTCGTCCTCGCCTTTCTGTGCGTAGTCGGCGAGGCCGTACGTCCACAGCCATCCCGGGTAGCCCACGAGCTCGCGACGGCCGGCCAGGGTCGGGATCGGGCTGTTGTGCTCGTCCGCGACCGCGAACAACGCGGTCGGGCTCGTGTGGGTGCGCACCCACTCGGCCACCTTGAGCCCGCCTTCGTCCGTGAACTGCACGCTGCTGACGCTGAAGTCCGACGCGCGCGCCAGGTCGAGGCCTCCCGATAGCCCAAGCAGCGCCATGACGACGACCGCGACGATGGCCGTCCCAGGACCTCGCTGCAGCATTCGGGCCAGCACTCCACCGGCGACGATGCTGCCCAGCAGCGCCCAGAAGACGAAGAACTTGGTGTTGTCCCACACCCAGGGCTGGAGCACGATCACGCTCGGGACGGCAAACCACAGCCACATCGGCGCGAACCAGGTCGGAAACGCGGTTGGAAACCATCGGTGGAGCACGTGCCCGGCGACCAGCAGCGGGAGCAGGAGCGACGTGTTCCAGATCCAGAACCACACGACGTCCGGCAGGAAAAGATAGAGCGCTCCTTGGCGCTGCCAGTCCGTGAAGGCAAGCCATCCAGGCTGGATGCAATAGCCGGCGATCCTGGGCAGGTCGCCGCAGATGCTGGTGTTGTCGGGCGGCCACATCCAGAGCAGGATCGGAAGGCCGATCACCAGCGCGGGGGCGAAGAAGAAGAGCCATTCGCGCCGCAGGTTGAAGAGCGCCCAGAAGAACGGCAGCGCGACAACCGTGCCCCAGGCGTGGACGTGGAACACCGGCAGGGTCCCCGCGACGAGGCCCGCGAAGAGGAAAGGCCGCCATCCAAGCCTCTCGCGAAGCGCCATCCACAGAACGACCAGGAGGATCAGGGCAAGGCTGAACCCGAACAGCGTCGAGCGCTGGGGCACGAGGTACGCGAGCACGGGGTTGAGCCACTGCAGGTTGACGTCGCGGTTGAGCGTGTATTCGCGGGGCAGATGCGCCAGCGCTGCGAGGCCAAAATGCTGGACGTCCCCCGCCAGGTAGACGAAGCCAAGGCCGCCGCTGAGCAGGAAGACGAAGACCGCGATCGCGGCGCCCGCGCGGTCGCCGAGAAATCGCGCCGCCGCCAGGTAGATCACGCCCGGCAACGCCAGTCCGAGCATGGCGCTGGTCGCGGTCAGGGTTTCGGTGAGCGAAAGGCCGATCGGGACCAGGTTGGCGGCGAGGAAATCGATCATGAACGGATAGCCGAGCCGGTGGCCGGTGTCGATCGGAAACTCGGGTGGGAAGTTGTGGCCGTACGCGAAGGAGCCGGCAAAGCTGAGATGCGCGGCCCAGTCGCCCCAGACGTTGACGTAGCCGGTGTAGAGCCCGTTCGGGGTGTACACGTACGCCTGGTGCAGGAAGTGGACGGTCCACGCACCGCACACGAGCAGCACCGCGAGCAATGGCCAGGGATGGCCGGGACTCGACCACCGCGCCGTCCAACGCCCTCGCGCGTCCCTCCAGTCGCCGGCCACCTGGTGGCGTCTCACAAAGACGCCGGCGCCGCCCCCCAACAGCGCGATGCCGATTCCCAGCAGTGCGGTGACGCCATTGACATCCCGCGCCACCAAAGCCGGCACGAACGCCGCGACCGACAGCGCCGCGGCGCCGATCACGATGCCAAAGACGATCCGCTCCTCGAGCGTGAATGCGATCCCGGACAGGTAGGTGATGCCGAATCCCGCCCCCGCGGCGGCGGCGAGATATGCAGCCGCGATCAGTTCCAACAGAAGAGCTGCGGCTGCGATGGCGGGGGGTTGGTCTTGCAGTTGACCAGCCAGAGCTTCGGCCCCCAGGGCGGCGTGCCGTCGCTCTCGGCGTACGCCGAGACCGAGATGGGCAAAGCCGTCCAGACCGGATAGAAGTAGCCGAAGAACAGCACCGCCGTCGCGAGGTGCGCGGCGACGAGCATCTCCCGGCCGGGCGGGCGGAATTTCTCCGCGACATGCGCGAGCACGAAGGCAAGCGCAAGGACCATGAAGATGAGCCCGCCGAACATGTGGTACATGAACAGCACGCGCGAGATCGGGAACCACGGCGCGTACTGGGTGATGAACCCGAGCAGGATCACGGCGGCGAGAAAGCTGCGGTGGCGGACGATGAAGTACGGCATCGCGGCGATGCATGGCAGGCTCGTCCACCAGATCCACGGGTTGCCGAGGTTGATCATCCGCGCCTCGAGCTCCTGCCCGGTGAACTGGTCCAGACCAAGGTACGGGTGGTACTCGGCGTAGTAGAGGACCGGCCGCGCCAGAAAGGGCCACGACCACGCAGGCGAGCCGTAGGGATGGGTCGCGATCAGGCCGGCGTGGTAGCGGTACGACTCGACCTGGTAGTTCCACAGATCGAGCAGGTTCTGGAACTGGCCCCTGGCGAAGAACGGATACCACGACAGGACGTAGATGACGAGCGGGACCGCAACCAAGGCGATGACGCCCACGGCGAGGTACGCGGGAAACGGGATGCCGGGCGTCGTGGGCGGCCCCCACTGGACGTTGAAAGCGCGCAGAACCAGGCGCAGGAGCAGGAAAAAGACGATGCTCGCCCACGCGGCGAGCACGATCCACTTGGCGGCGATGCCGATGCCGAGCACCGTGCCCAGGGCAAGGAGCGTCAGCATCGACGCGTTGAAAGTCCGGCTCTGCATGTGGACGAAGAACAGGAAGTAGGCAGACAGGATGAAGAAGATCGGAAAGATGTCGATCATCCCGATCCGCGACTGGATGAAGAACATGCCGTCGAAGCAGACGAGAGTCGCGGCGGCGATCGCGAACAGCCGGTTCGACCACATGCGCCTCGCCAGCAGATACATCATCGGGATGCACAGCGTTCCAAACAGGCAGGCGGCGATCCTCCAGCCGAACGTGTTGAAGCCGAGGTCGATGTAGTCGCCCTTGGCGCCCTGAAAGGTGGCGAGAAACCAGCCGTATCCCCACTCGCCCGCCCCGACCAGCTCCTTGGCAAGCGGAGGCTCAGGGTCGAAGTAGTTGTAGAAGCACCCGACCGTCGCCGGCCGGCACACCTCCATGCCCTTGACGTCGTTGAGGGCGTCGACGGGAAAGTAGATCTCGTCGAAGACCTGGCCGTTCGGCGGTGAGAGCTGCCCGTTCGCGGCCGGGTAGCCACGGTTGAACGGGTAGTCGAGGCCGCACAGGGTGCCGACGTCGCCCTGCGCGTCGATCGGCGTGGGAGACACGCAGTTCGTGACGAACGGGGCCTGGAACGGATGGAGGAAGAAGTCGGGAAGGATCGGGCTGAAGAACCGGAGCACGAACGCGACCGCCGTGAGCGCCAGCAACAGGACAAGGTCGACGCGGTCGAAGTAACTTTGCGTGGCCGGTGGTTTGCCGGCGGCGATCACCGGCGGCGCTTTCGTCGCCTGGCTCCGCCCTGGTTCTGCCCGATTCGCTCGGGAAGGTGAGAGCTGATCTCCCAGACGACCACGTCGGCGTCGGGGACCGGGATGGCTATGACGTCCTCGTCCATCAAACCCGACTTGAACACCCCCAGCTGTTTTTTGATGGCCTCGAGCTCTGACTCGTCGCCGCGGATCTTCAAGAACACGGCGGGCTTGTCGATGTGGCGCTTCATGAAGGGCACGATGCGGCGGGTGCGCCCGTTCTGGCTCTCGAAGTGCTGGCGCAGGGGCAACGCCTTGACCCAGCGGATGTTGTCGTAGTCGATGGTCACGCTCCGGAGCGTGTTCGAGATCTTGACCCCGCTGTCCAGCACCTGCACCTTGCTTCGCCACCGGTAGACCAGAAACCCGGCGACGAGGAGGAGACCCAGCGGGACGTAGATGATGAAGGCCGCAAAGTTGGTCGTCAGGAGCTGGCCCTGGTAGATGGCGATCGCCGTGCTGCCCAGGCCAACCACGAGAAGCAGGCCGGCGTAGAACCGCTGCTGCATCCAGAGGTGGTGCGCGTACATGTTCTGGTAGCTCTTGGGCCGGGACGGTTCTGGGGTGCTCAAGGGACTACTGATTATCCGGTAGCGCTTATACGGGCCGTTCCCAGGAACGGCTGCGTTCCACCGCCTGGCGCCAGCGCGATTGCATCGTGTCCGCCTCGTCGCGCGACATCCGTGGCTTGAACTCGCGCTCGAGCTTCCACAGGCCGGCGAGGTCCGCCTCTGTCCAGAGTCCAGCTCCAAGGCCGGCGAGGAAGGCGGCGCCGAGCGCTGTCGTCTCGGTGTGCCGGGGCCGGCGGACCGGGATCCCGAGCAGGTCGGCCTGCAGCTGGCACAGGACATCCATGACCGCTGCGCCGCCATCGACGCGCAGCTCTGTCAACCGTTCGCCTGTGTCGCCTTCCATCGCCTCCACCACGTCGCGCGTCTGGAAGGCCATGGCCTCGACCGCGGCGCGCACGATGTGGGCGCGGCCCGTGCCTCGGGTCAGGCCGACGATGGTGCCGCGGGCGTAGGGGTCCCAGTGGGGGGCGCCGAGGCCGACGAAGGCCGGCACGAGGAACACGCCGCCCGAGTCGGGCACCGAAGCGGCAATGGGTCCCGCCTCGCTCGCCTGGGCGATGATGCCGAGCCCATC
>VBJE01000199.1 GCA_005879675.1 Chloroflexota bacterium | reverse complement strand
ACGTTCCGAGCTCTAAGGGCACGACTCTGACCAGCCCAGCCATGGTCACGTACGCGGACATAGAGGCCACGTGGTTCCGGACCCGGATCCAGAACCAGCTCGGGCGGCTCGATTACCTCGAGCCCACCCGACTGGCGTTGTTCATCACCTATGACGTGATGCTCTTCAGCGGCGGCAACTTGATGAATGTCGTGACCGGCGCCCATGGCGCGGGTCCGGCGACCGGCCACGGCAACGGCCCCGTGAGCGGCAACGGCAATCAGCCGATCCAGACGTTCGTGTGGGGGTCGTGGTTGTCTTCCGGTTTCTTCACCCGGACCAGGATGTGGGCGATGCAGGACATCCACTCCCTGAGCCACGAGATCGTCGAATGGGCCGTGAACCCATTCGCCAACAACTCCGTCCAGGAATGGTTCGTCGACCGGGCGAGCCAGTACGGCTGCAGCACCGAGCTCGAGACCGGCGATCCAGTGGTCGGCCTCGGTTTTGTAGTCGGCAAGCACCGCTACGACGAGAACAAGTTCAGCGAGCACGTGTACCACGCGTCTGACCAGGTGCTGCTCCCGTGGTTCATGCGGTCGACGCCGGAGACCCAGGGCGGGCGGTACACATTCATGGGCAGCCTGAACCGAGTCGTGAACGCCGGCGGAGTCTCGGTCTTCCAGCATCCGGCCACAGGCTGTTCCGCCTGACGGAAATCAGGGGTGGGGCGCAAGCCCCGACAAGAAGGCCCGGGTCACCGGGCCTTCTTTATTCTTGGCGGGTCTTGATCGAGCCCAAAGACGTCGTCATCGCCGTCCTCGGCTCCTCGGCCGCGCTCGGCGGCTTCGTCCTCGTCTTCCTCGGCGTGATCATCGCGTCCTACCAGTCCTACCCGGGGGGAGTGCCGGCCGGAGTGGTCACGCCGTACCGAATCAGCGGCACCGCGCTCCTGGCGACCTTCGCGCTGAGCCTCGTCACCGTCGCGGTGAGCTTGCTGTGGCTGATCAATGGCGGGCCGGCGGGCCTCTATGACTGGTCGATCGCCCTTTTCGCGCTGCTGCTGATAGCGGTCTTCGCGGCGGCTGTCTGGGCGACGCGCATGGTGTTGTGGCAGTGACCAAGTGGCGCTGACGCAGAAGAAGCTGCAGGACCTGAAGGACGCGAGCCTCAGCTCGCTCCTGGAGGACGACGCCGCGGCATGGAAGGCGAAGGCGAGGCACGCCTACGTCGCCACGCACGGCTTCATCAAGGAGATCCGCCCGGATGACGTGGTCCCGCTCCTGATCGCGGAGCTCGAGGTGACTCCCGCGTTTCGCGTCTACCTGGCGAAGAAGAAGCTGAAACAGAAATACTGGTCGGAGTGGTTCGCGGAATTGATAATCGACCGGTACTGGTCGGAGCTCAAAGGAGGATGACCATGGCTCAGAACCCGTCGGAGCAGGCGAAGAAGTTCATCGACGCATCGTTGAAGGGGTCGTCCAGGCCGCCGAGCAAGGCCGCGTACAGCCGGGCCATCAAGCTCGCGCGCCTGGCCATCGAGGAGCTGACCCTGGTCGCGACCCGCGTCCGAAGGTAAGCGACCTTAGATTTCGGCGCGCACCCTGGCCGCGGCCGCCGCCAGCACGCGCAGCTTGCCGAACGCCTTGTCGCGCGGGAGGTACTTCATCCCGCAGTCGGGAGCCACGATCAAACGCTCGGCGTCGACGAACCGCAGCGCGTTCTTGATGCGGTTGACGACCACGTCCTCGTGCTCGACAGCGCTGCCGTCGGCGAGGTCGATCACGCCGACGATCAGCGTCTTGCGGCTCAGCGACTTGAGCACGCCCAGGTCGACGTTCTGCTGCGCTGACTCGAGCGAGATCTGATCCGCCTTGGTGTCGGCGAGCTGCTCCAGGAACGGATATCCCTTCGGCCGGTTGTGGACGATGTGGGCGTAGCCGAAGCACGTGTGCAGCGCGGTCGTCCCTGGCACGCCTTCGAGGGCCCTGTTGATGGCTTTGATGGCGAAGCGGGCCGCTTTCTCGGCCCGTGCCTGGAGGTATGGCTCGTCGAGCTGCACCACATCCGCGCCGGCGGCGAACAGGTCCTTCACCTCGACATCGTGAACGGGCCGGGCAGCGTGGCCTTGATCGTGCGACCGGTGTTGGCCCGCAGAAACTCCACATCGCGCTTTTCGACCGGCCTGGCCCGGCGGATGGGGCCGATGACCCGCGGCACCGGGTTCTGATGGCCCGTGCGGTCGAGCGCGATCCCCGGGTTGTCGAGGTCCATTCCCTCGAGCGCGGTGGCGAAACGGTTGGAGTAGCTCTCGCGGCGGATCTCGCCGTCGGTGATGACGTCGATGCCGGCGCGCTCCATGTCGTGGATCGCGACCACCGTCGCGTCGTCCTGCGCCTGCTCGAGGAGATCGGCGTTCACCCGCCAGATCTCGAGCGCGCGCGTGCGCGGAGGTAGGCGGCTGCCGAGCATCTTGCGGTCGACGAGCCACTCGGGTTGGGGGTAGCTCCCGACCACGGTTGTGGGCAGCTGATGCGTCACGTCGCAAGGTTAATCTGTGCCTCGGAGTGTCAATCACAGCGAACAGGCTGCGCGACGACACGTGTGAACGCGACTGGATATGGGAGCGCGAGGTCGAGGCGGCGGGCTGGGAGGAGACGCGCCGACTGTCGGTCGGCGCGTGGGAGCGGCAGTTCCGCCGCCTTCGCGAGGCGTCGGCGTTCTACGCGCGAAAATGGCAAGAGGCGGGCGTGGGCACCTCCTTCGTGAGCCTCGCCGACCTCAGCGCGCTGCCGTTCACCACCAAGGAGGAGCTGAAGCAGGCGCTCGACGAGGAGCCGCCGTTCGGCAGCAACCTGTGCGTCGCGCCCGAGCAGGTGAAGCGCGTGTACCAGACGAGCGGGACCAGCGGCGCGCCGAGCGTGCTGGCGCTGACGCGCGGCGACACCGAGACCTGGACGGTGATGGGCACGCGGACGTACTACGCGACCGGGATCCACGAGCACAGCGCGGTCCTGACCACGTTCGGCGCCGGACCGTTTGTCGCCGGGCACACGCACTTCGTCCTCCTGCGCATAGGCGCCCGCTCCGTGCCTGTCGCGCCAGGCGACACGGAGCGCGTCAACTTCGGGCTGCGCGCCGGCCTCGCCGACACGCTTCTGTCCACCGCGTCATTCGCCCAGTACCTCGCCAACAGGCTGGAGAAAACAGAGCCCGAGCCCGCCGCGATGCCGCTCACCCACGTGGTCACCGGTGGCGAGCCCGGCGGCGGCATCCCCGCGATCCGCGACCACATCCAGCGCGTGCTGGGGGTCACCGTGACCGAGGTGATGGGGATCGGAGACGTCGCGCCTTCGCTGTTCGGCGAGTGCCCTCACCAGCAGGGCATGCACTTCTGCGGCGCCGGCCACGTGTGGGTCGAGCTGATCGACCCCGACACGCGCGAGCCCATGGAGATCGAGACCGGAGCGGTGGGAGAGCTCGTCTACACGGCTCTGACGCGCGAGGCAATGCCGGTCGTCCGCTTCCTCGGCGGCGACATCGTGCGCATAGAAGGCACGTCCTGCGAGTGCGAGCGCACAAGCTTCAGGATGCGAGTCCTCGGCCGCCGCGACGACATGTTCATCGTCCGCGGGGTGAACGTCTATCCGACCGCGATCCTGTCGGTGGTCGGCGACTATCGGCCCCGCGTGACGGGGCGGGCGCGCGTGGTGCGCGAGGGCCGGGAGACGTCGATCGAGCCGCCGATTCCAGTCGAGGTCGAGGTCACCGAGCGCCATGAGTCGGACGCGACCCTGGTCGCCGAGATCGAGAACGCGATCCACCAGAAGCTCACCTTCCGCTCCCGGGTCACGCTCGTCCCCGAGTCCGATTTTGGGGAGGCTGGTTACAAGACGCGGCTGACGGTCCGCAGGTGAGCCGCAAGCTGCGCTCGCGTTTGGGCCGGAGCACGACCGACCAGGTCTTCGTCCGCGGCCACGACCTGGCGGCCGATCTCATAGGCAGGGTCTCCCTCGGCGACTTCGCGTTCCTGGAGCTGCGAGGCCGGCTGCCCAGCCCCGGGGAATCGGTGATGTTCAACGCCGTCGCCGTGACGCTGGTCGAGCACGGCGTCACTCCGAGCACGCTGGCGGCGCGGCTGACCCACTACGGGGCTCCCGAGGCGCTCCAGGCGGCGGTCGCGGCCGGCCTGTTGGGCATGGGCGACCGCTTCGGAGGGTCGATCGAGCAGGCGGCTCGCATGCTGCAGGAGGCTCCGGCGGGAGGCGAGACCCGCGCCACAGCCCGGGAGATCGTCCAGGGCTTCAAGGCGCGAAAGGAGACGATCCCCGGCCTCGGGCATCCGGTCCACAAGCCGGCCGACCCGCGCACGACCAGGCTCTTCGCATTGGCCGCCGAGAACGGCTTCGCGGGCCGCCACGTGAGCCTCATGGAGCAGATCGCCGAAGAGGCGAGCCTGGCCTATGGCCGCGACCTGCCGGTCAACGCCACGGGGGCGATCGCTGCCATCGCCAGCGAGATGGAGCTGCCGTGGCGAATCACCCGCGGCCTCGCCGTGATGGCCCGGGCGATCGGCCTCGTCGCCCATCTGCAGGAAGAGATGGACGAGCCGATGGCGCCGGAGATCTGGTCCCGCGCCGAGGCAGAGGCCGGCTCCGAAATCCCGCCAGACGGGGGCTAAGATGGGGTCCAGCGTGGCCTCGATCCCCGGCATCCACCACGTGACCTGCATCACGGGCGACGTCCAGAAGTGCGTCGACTTCTACGTCAGCGTGCTCGGGCTCCGCTTCATCAAGAAGAGCATCAACCAGGACCTCCCCGACACCTATCACATCTACTTCGGCGACTACGTGGGCACCCCGGGGACGGCGATGACGTTTTTCGGCTGGCCGACCTGGCCGCGGCAGCGCGCCGGCAGCGGCCAGGTGACGACCGTGTCGTTCCAGGTGCCGGGCGATTCCGTCGCCTTCTGGAGCCAACGGCTCAAGAGGCTCGGGATCGATCACCAGCGCCTGACACGGTTTGGCGCCGACGCCCTCGGACTTCGCGACGCGGACGGGATCCAGCTCGAGCTGGTCGGGGACGCAAGCGACGAGCGATGGGTGCCCTGGCCCGACGGCCCCGTCGACCGGCAGCACGCGATCCGAGGATTTCATTCCGTCGCGTTGACGGTCGCGGAGGCCGCGGCCACCGTCGACCTGCTCACAACGACCATGGGATTCCGGCAGGTGATAAGAGATGGGAAGCGGTTGCGATTCGAAACCGGCCCGGGCGGACCACACGCCATCCTCGACCTGATCGAGTCGCCGGAAGGGCCCGCGGGCGAAGAGTCGATCGGCACCGTGCACCATGTGGCCTGGCGGACCCCTGACGCCGCGGCGCAGGGGGCGTGGCGCGACACGCTCCTGAAAGCAGGACGCAACGTGACGCCGGTGATCGACCGCTGGTACTTCAAGTCGATCTACTACCGCGAGCCCGGCGGGGTGCTTTTCGAGATCGCGACCGACGGTCCCGGTTTCACCGTCGACGAGACGCCCGAGAAGCTTGGCACCACGCTCAGCCTGCCGCCCTGGTTCCAGGTGCGGCGCGACCGTCTCGACCAGGTATTGCCGCGCATCGTCGTGCCGACCACCGCGACGACCGGCGCCCATTAGTCCGGTGGTCTATCGAAGCCCTGGGAAAGGAGGGGACTGATGAGCACAGCAGTCATCACGCCGGTCAACCCGATGTCGGCGGAAGGCAAGGACACCGTCATGGCGGTCATGCGGCGAGACCGGGAAAACTTCACGCGCCTGGTCTCGGACCCGAAGAACTGGAACGTGGACACGCGCTGCACCGGTTGGGAGACCCGTGACCTGGTCGGCCACATGATCGACGTCATGGAGGGTTACTTCAAGAACTGGGACGCCGCGCGCGCGGGCAAGGAAGGAACCGCCCTCGGGCTGCCCGTGATGGGGGAGACCCTCAACGACCACGCGCTCGAGTTTCGGAAGCTGTCGCGCGACGAAGCTCTCGAGCGCTTCAAGAAGGATGCGCAGAAGCTCGACAAGATGCTCGCCGAGCTGACTCCCGAAGAGTGGACGAGCTTTATGGTCTACCACCCGTTCGCGGGTCCGGTCCCGGCTGGGTTTTACGGGACCTTCCAGATCATGGACTACGGCGTCCACCCCTACGACATCGAGTACGGACTGGGCGACAAGCTGGCCACGATCGACGAAGCGACCGCGGGCCTCATCCTGCCGTTCGCTTTTGTGTTCTGGCAGTACACGGTCGACGAGAAGACCGCCAAGGGCCAGGACTTCGCGTACGGCATCCAGGTGGACGGTCCGTGGGGCGGCAAGTGGCGCGCGACCGTCAAGGACGGCAAGTGGTCGGCCGAGCCGGAGAGCGGCAACTTCAAAGGCTGCGACGCGCTGATCCACTTCAACAACGCCGCCGACGCCGTGCTGACGTTCTTCCAGCGCTTCCCCGGCGGCTCGGCCAGGGGCGACGAAGAGGTCATCAAGGCGATCCGACAGCTGCACTTCCGCTTCTGATCCGAAGCACACTCTGGGCGGCGGACCTGGCGCCTTCAGGTCCGCCGCCCACCTCGCCCCATCGGGGAGAGGGGCTCAAGCCTCCATTTCCGTTCGAGGAGGTCCACAGCGACCGAGCGGCTCTGATCGAGGCGGCGATGGGGGCCGAGGCCAAGCTGGTGAAACCGCGCTTCGCTCGCGAGTGCCGCTGCTTCGCGGTCCTCCTCGAAGGTTCGATCGCGGGTTACGGCTGGCTGTCGACGGGACCGGAGTGGATCGGCGAGCTCCAGCTGGAGATCAAGCCGCGAAAGGCGGAGGGTTACATCTGGAACTGCGTAGGGGTTTTCAGGTCCCTTCTCGCCGGGATCTGCGAAGCGGCCCGCGATACCGCATTGAAACGCCTGTGGATCGGAAGCGTCGCGATCCCGGCGGAGAAGGCGCTGGCGCCGTTGGGCTTCCGCCCGGCCGTGAGCGTCCGCGCGTTCACGTTTGCGCGAGTCCACTACCGGAAGGTCACGTTCGTCGACTCGGTGCTCGGCCGCGAGGGCCTGCACGTCCTCTCCGTAAGCCCTGGTGTTTACGTCGGGAGCTCGACGCGACGCTCGCACTAGTGCGCCGTCGTCTTCCCCCTACTCGTCGCCGCCTCCGCCGCGTCAACCGCCCCCTTAACAACCAGCTCGAATTGGCCTAGACTGCCGCACAGCACCGGGGTTCGTCTCTCGTGTGTTGAGGAAGGGCGCATGAAGAGGGGTCGGCTCAAAGCCGCC
>VBJE01000198.1 GCA_005879675.1 Chloroflexota bacterium | reverse complement strand
CGCTCAAGACATCGTTCGTCGACTTTCCTCGCCTGCTGACCACTCTCGAGCGCGAGGGTTACACCGGCTACGTGCGGCTGCTGACCGACGACGCCTCGGGCCTGATTCTCTTCCGCGAAGGCTCCGCGCTCGAATGTCTTTACGACGGCGCCGCCGATGCGGGCAGCCTCGTCCTCGGCAAGCCGGCGCTGCAGCACTTCAACGATGACGTCACCGCGGGGCATGGCGTGCTCGACGTGGTGGGACTGTCTCCGGAGCTGATCGACGGCCTCTACGAGCTGACGGTTTCACGGCCGATGTACACCGAGCTGTACGCGGGCTGGGTCGACATGAAGGCGCTCCTCAACTTCCTGAGCGACCGCAAGCTCAGTGGCAGCGTGATGATCCGCTCCGGCGCGGGCACCGGCGTGATCATCCTCGCCCATGGCGATCTCGCGGGCGCCTACACGAGCGAATCGCGCGAGATCTCCGACAAGCCCGACAACGCGCTCGCGCTGTGCGACGACCCGAACGCGATGATCGAGGTCAAGTCGGCCGACACGACCAAGCACCCGCCGCTCGACGTCGACGAGATCGTGGGCGCGCAGAGGAACCGGCAGGCACAGGCCGCCGCGCCGTCGTACGCGGCCCCACCCGCGGCGGAGGCTGTCGCTCCGACCAACCCGACGATCCCCACGATGCCGGTGATTCCCGCGATGCCGCAGGAGCCGCCGACGGCGCAGATCCCGACCCAGTCGTTCTCGACCTACGCCCAGCCGACCCCGCCGCAGGTCCCGGTGGCGCCGACGGCTCCGCCGCGCAGCGCCGGGCCGCAGCTGGACTGGAACGCGATCGTCGGCGAGCTGCAGTCGATGGCCGAGGACGCGCTGGGCAACCGGGCGCGCAAGGTGAAGGACATCCTGGGCGCGGCCGACCCATCGCTCGCAGGCATCGAGGCGGCGATCGACCAGATCCCGAGCATCTCGCTCCTGTTCGTCGACTCCTCGCGCCTGGAGCAGCTTGCGCAGGAGATGAAGGCGCGTCTCAAGTCCCACCTCTAGCCGCCGCCCGCGTCGTTTAATCCCTTAACAGGGTGGGTTTGTCTGAGGCCGTCTCGCGCTTAGCGTGTCGGCAGGACCGGCTGGCGAATGGCGGCCCAATGAGGATTCGTGTGCCACGCGCCAGCCGCGGTTCGGCGAGGGGGAGGGCGCCGACGGGAGCGCCGGGCGCGCGCAGGGCGCGTCGCTGTCAGGGAGAGCCCCGGAGGGGGACTGCTTTTTTGGCGGGGGCCGCCATCAGCCTCAGCCTGCTGCTCACCGCATGCGGCGGCGACCCGCCGCAGATCGTGGACTACTCGCCACAGCGCAACACCATCGACGTCTCGACCGCGGCCCCGATCAAGATCTCCTTCGATCATGACGTCGACCGCGCCTCGGTCGAGAGCCGCCTTCACCTGCAGCCGGCAACCACCGGCACCGTGCGCTGGCTGACCGGCCGGCAGCTCAGCTACGAGCACCCCACCCTGCGCACCAGCACCAACTACGAGGTCATCCTCGAGCCCGGCTATCGCGACCCGGCCGGCAACACCTACACGCTGCGCCACCATTGGTCATTCGTCACCGAGCGCGCGCCCGCGCTCGCCGGCTCTGCGCCCGCCAACGGCGACGGCGCTGTCGATCCGGCCGCCTATCTCAACCTCGACTTCACGCGGGAGATGGACCCGGCAAGCCTCAAGAGCGCGATCGCCATCAGCCCGAACGTGCCGTTCGACCTTCGGATCGACCCAGGCGACGGGCACGTCGCGATCATCGCGCCCTCGCAGCTGCTGAGCGCGAACACGACCTACCAGGTGCTCGTCAACACAGCGGCGCTCGACGTCGATGGCAACCAGCTCGGCCGCAACGAGCTCATTCGGTTCAGCACCGGCGCGCAGCGCTCGCTGCGGCATTGGATCGCCTTCGCGACCGACGCGCCGAACGGCTCGCCCGGCGGACTGTGGATCGTCGATGAGCGCGGTTTTCCGCGCGAGCTCTTCGACGCCGGCGCGGTGCAGTCGTTCACGTGGTCGCCGGCCGGTGACTCGCTGCTCATCCAGGGAGCCGACGAGACATGGTGGCACTTCACTCCCGGTGCGGGCCAAACGCCTCTCAGCTTCAAGGCGACGTGGGCGGCGGCGCTGGCGGCGGGCATGGGCTACGTCTACATCGACAAGGCCTCTGTCCTCCACCGCCTCACCGCCGACGACACCGACGCGACTATCGCCACCAACGTCGCGGAGGCCGCTGTGGCGCCGAACGGGCTTCGCGTCGCTTTCATCGAGGGAGTCTCGGGCAGCGAGGAGATACGCGGCTACGACGTCGGCCTACGCGCCAGCTACCAGCTCGTCCTCGACTCCGCACCCGTCAGCGCCGTGTCGTGGGCGCCCGCGGGCAACCGCATCGCTTACCTCCGACACGACCCGACGGCATTGACGCTGCGCGTGCGCAGCCTGACCGGGGCGGCTTCGACGGCAACTCTGGTCTCGGGCCAGCTCGGCCGGCCGGCGTGGCTTCCCGACTCGACGCACCTGGTCTTCGCCGCCGCGATCACGACCAAGAGCACGACCCTGCGCAAGGCGTTCGTCGTGAACGTCGTCTCGCCACCGACCGCGCTGACCGTCGCCGCCGGCTTGCCTTCAGATCCTGCGATCGATGTCGCTTCGCCGGCCTCATCGCCTGACGGCCATCAGATCGCGTTCGTGAGCGGTGGCCAGGTGTGGCTCATGAACGCCGATGGGACCAGGCCTACGGCGCTGACGAAGCAGGACCCGGTCGGCCAGGCGCTCGAACAAGACTTGCAGCCGATCCGCGGTGCGAGTCCACGAGAACCGCTGCGCGAGGAGGCGGCCGCGGCGGCCCATCTGCTGCGCGAGCTCCGGATCGTCGAGCAGGCGGCCGATTCGCTCCGCATAGGTGGCGGGCTCGTGGTCGGCGACGAGGTAGCCGCTCACTTCATCCCGCACGACTGACCGCAGGCCGGTGACGTCGGAGCCGACCACGGGCCGGCCGCACGCCTGGGCTTCGAGACCGACCAGGCCGAATGACTCGCTGTAGGACGGCATCACCGTGACGTCCGCCGCCGAGTAGAAGTAGGGCAGCTCGTGGTGAGCGACCGAGCCCAGGAAGTCGACCCTGTCGCGCACACCGGCCGCCGATGCGACGGCCTTCAGGCGATCCATCTCGCTCTCGTCTCCGTCCTTGCTGTCCTCGCCGAGGATCAGCAGGCGCACGTCGTCGTGCTGGCGATCCCGAAGGAGTGCGAGGGCACGGATCGCGACCTCGACGCCCTTCAGGCGCTCGAGCCTGCCGACGAAGAGCAGGAGTCGTCCGGGACCGTAGCCGATCTTGCGCCGCGCCTCCGCGCGGTCGATCGGCTGGAACATCGACAGGTCGACGCCAGGCGGGACCACGAACACGCGGTCAGGGTCCGCTCCATACAGGTCGACGAGGTCGCCGCTCTCCTCCTCGGTCGACGCCACCAGGACAGCGGCCTGCTGCGCGATCTCCCCCTCGACGCGGATGCGGACGTTCGGCTCGGGCCGAGCGCCCTGCGCCAGGGTGCGGTTCTTGACGAGGCCCAGCGTGTGGGCGATGTGCGCCCAGCTCGGCGCCAGCCGGGGGCGCAGGAGGCACGCGACTTCGCCCGACAGCCAGTAGTGCGAGAAGAGAAGGTCGTACGCCGTGCCCTCGCGGCCGGCGAAATCTGCGATTCGCCTGGCGAACGCGGGGACCTCTCCGTAGAGGGAGTACTTGTCCAGGCCGGCGCCGGCCGGGAGATAGATCACGCGCGAAAGCGCGGCGAGGCGCTCCATCGCCGGTTCGTCAGGCGATTGCCGGCGGGTGAAGATGTCGGTGGCGATGCCGCGATCGCTGAAGGCGGTCGCGACCTCGTGAACGTAGACATTGAGTCCGCCGTTGGCGTTCTGGCCCAGCGAGGCGGTGGGCGACGTGTGCATGGAGACGACCGCGATCCGCCGAGCGGCGCGGTCGGGGAGCATCCGGTCGGGCTCAGCCACGGTACGCCGATCTCGCGTCAAGCCAGCGTCTAGAGACGCAGCAGAAGCCGGAACGGGAGACCGGCGAACAGGAACTCACGTCAACTAAAAACCTACGAGCATGGCCGGTATTCCCGCCAGGCTCGCCGCCAACCGCCCTAGATATGATTGCCTCGATGCGGGTGTCGCGAGGGCTTGTGCTGGCGCTGGGTATACCGGCTCTCCTTATTCTCACCGCCGCCAGCACCTTCGCCGCAAGCTCGCCTTCTCCCTCGAGCAGCGGGTCGCAGGCAAGCGGCGCGCCCGCGCTTCCGGGCGACCCGACCAGGGGCGAGACCCTCTACGCCCAGAACTGCGCCACCTGCCATGGGGCCGGCCTCGAGGGCGGCATCGGCGCGACGCTGAATCCGATCGAGCCGCTGCCCGGCGTCAAGAACCCGCTTGATCCCCAGTTCCTGATCAACATCATCGCCAACGGCCGCGATCCTCAGCCGGGCGACCCGAAGTCGACGAAGATGCCCGCCAAAGGCGGCAACTCGGGCCTGACCGAGCAGGACGTCAAGGACCTGGCCGCCTACATCATCGTCGCGAACCGGACAGGTGAGCCTCCTCTCTCCCCGGGCGAGCTCGCCAAGCGGACCATCCTCTGGGTCAGCATCGGCATCATCGCGATGGTCTTCATCACCTACCTGTTGTCGACCTACAACATGCGGTGGATCGCGCGCCGCGCAGCGGCGCGACGCCGGTAACCGAAGCTCCTTCTCTCTATCCGACCCCGGTCGGCGGCTCGCCCCGGATCCTCATTCTTTTCAGCGACACCGGCGGCGGGCATCGGGCCGCGGCCCGCGCCCTCACCGACGCGCTCAAGCTGCTCGACCCGACCAGCGTCGTGACCGTGGCCGACCCCTTGATCGGCCAGGGTCCCGCCATCGTGCGCCGGCTGGCGTCGCTCTACTCGCCGGTCATCCGCCGGTCCCGCGCGGCGTGGGGCGCCGTCTACCATACAAGCAACACCAGGGCGACCTTCGCGGCGATCCGCGCGGTGTTCGGACCCGCGGTGCGGCGCGTCATGACCGAGCTGCTCAAGCGCCACGATCCCGACGTCGTGCTTTCCGTCCACCCTCTGCTCAACCACGTCGCCCACCAGGCGATACGGAAGGGTGGCCGCCCGCGTGCACTGATGACTGTGATCACCGACCTCGTCGACTTCCACCGTGGATGGACTTTCAGCCAGGCTGACCTCGTGGTCGCACCGACCGAGCGCGCGCGCAAGGTCGCGCTGCGCCGTCGCGTGCCGGCCGAGCGCGTCAAGCTGCTCGGCCTGCCGGTCGACCTCCGATTTCGCCCCCCGGCGCCGGGCGAGAAGCAGGCGCTGCGCCGGCGTTTCGGCCTCGACGAGCACCGGTTCACGGTCCTGGTCATGGGCGGCGCCGCCGGAGTGGGCCACCTGGCCGCGCAGGTCCGAATGCTGGCGTCGGAGCGCCAGCCGTGGCAGCTGGTCGTGGTCTGCGGCCGCAACGAGAAGCTGCGACGGCGCCTGTACGAGATCGATGCGATGACGCCGATGCTCGTCCTCGGTTTCGTCGACTACATGCCCGAGCTGATGCGGGCGTGCGACCTCGTGGTCACCAAGGCCGGACCCGGGGCGATCGCGGAGGCCCTGGCCACCGGCGTGCCACTTGTGATCACCGGATTCCTACCGGGCCAGGAATCGCCCAACGTCGACTTCGTCGTCGAGTCGGGCATCGGCGCGTTCGCGCCGAAGGAGGAGGACCTGCACGACGAGGTGCGGGTCCTGGCCGAAGGCGGACCGACCTGGAGGGAGATGTCGCGACGGGCCGAGGAGCTCGCGCACCCGTACGCGTCGTCGGACATTGCGCGCGAGTGCCTGCTCCTGGCTGCTCGCTACAGGGCGTCGGCGCAGGCGAGCCTGTAGGCGCACAGCCGGCAGCGCCGGCGCTCGGGCCGCGCCGGGAAAGAGCCTGCCCGAACGCCGTCGGCGACCTCCGAGCCGTCGACCTCGGCGTCGCGGACCAGCGCGGCGGCGCCCTCGACTCGGACCGCCTCGCCAGTCGCGAGGTAGACGACCTCGAGCTCGACAGGATCGAGGTTCAATGCCGTCTTCGCTCCCAGCGCGTAGAGCGCGACCTGGAGGTCGCGACGCCGGCGCGCGATGGGCCGGCCGCTCTTGTAGTCGATGATCCGCCAGCCGGCCTCGGTGGCGTCGATGCGATCGATGACGCCCCTCAGTGTCCAGCCATCGACCGCGGCGGTGAACTCGTGCTCGAGGTAGGCCGGAACGCGGTCAAAACCACCGTGGGCGCGATACGTCTCGAGCTCCGCGGCGCCATTGCGCATGAAGGCCGGCGCCCGCCGCGAATCCGGGAACGACGTCTCGCGCCACACGCGGCGATGGATGGCGCGCAGGCGGGCCGCGCTGACGACCTGCCCCTCCTTGCGCAGCTCGCCGGCCTGGCGCAGGACTTCGTGCAGGATCAAGCCGTGCACCGCCTCGGCGCTCGGCGTGACGGGCAGGTGCTGGACGTGGCGATACCAGTACTGCCGAGGGCAGTCCCGGTACGCGGCGATGGCGCTGAACGAGAGCTGGACTTCGCCTCCGTGGCCGTTGACCGAGATCGCTGGGACGGGCGGCGTCGCGGGCTCGACCTCCTTCTCGACGACGGCTCGCGGCGCGTCGGCGCGCAGCTCCTCGAGGAATCGCGAGGGTCGCCACCTGCGGCCCCCCTCGTAGTGCGCGGCCCACGTGAGATACAGCAGGGTGCGGGCGCGGGTCATGGCGACGTAGAGCA
>VBJE01000197.1 GCA_005879675.1 Chloroflexota bacterium | reverse complement strand
GCGATCGCCTCGCATACATCCGCGACGGCAAGGTCTTCGTCCTCACTTTCGCGACCGGCAAGACCGACGAGTTCGACGTCACGCCTACGCCGACCCTGGTCGGCTGGGGCAAGGACCGTTTCGTCTGGGCGGCCGCCGACGGGCTGTACTCGCAGGCCGGCGACGGATCCAGCCAGCAGATCGCGGGTCTCCCGGCGACCGGTGCGCCAACCGTCATCTCGATCGCGCCCGACGGGGCCCACGCCGTCTACAGCCAGGACCGGGACCTGTTCGTGCTCGACCTGGCAACGGGCAGGAGCGTCAAGCTCGGGCAGGGCAACGCGACGTTTCAGGCATGGTCGCCCGGCGGCACCGAGCTGCTGTATGCGACCCCGGACAGCGTGATCGTGTCCGACCTGCAGGGCGTCACCCAGTCGACACTGCCATCCGGCGACGCCAGCTGGTCGACCCAGGACGCCATCCTCATCGGAGGCGACACCGACGTTCTCCAGGGGCGGCCCGATGGCTCGAACCTGGGCAAGCTTGCCAGCGGAACCTTCCACTCACCGCTGTGGGCGCCGAACGGAACCACGTTCGTGTTCGTGCGCAGCGGTTCGATGTGGGCCGGGACAGCGCCCTTGCTCCCGCCCGCGCCGACGCCGCTCGACGACGCCACCGCGGTCGTCAACAAGTTCATGCAGGCGCGGCTCGACGGCTCGAGCGACCAGGCGAGCGCGTACCTGGACGCCGGCGGCAAGGCGGCCTACGCGGCGGGCGGCCTCAACCTGGTCGTCACCGGGGACCCGCGCTTCACGCGCTTTTACGTCTTGAGCGCCGAGATCACGGGCGAACAGCCCGACAGCGCGAGGTTTGTCGTCCGGCTCGTGCTTTCGCACGGCAAGATCGACGTCAGCAACTACGAAGAGAGCCTCAGCCTCGTCCGGGACGCTGCCAGCAAGCAGTTTGTGATCGACCAGGCGGCGGTCGGGGCGCACCGCGACCTGGGCAAGGGTGCGGAGGTCGTCAGCGTTGACGTCGACACCGACACCGTCAAGGTGACGTTCGACAGCGACCTCGACCCGGCAACGGTCACCGACGGCGTGACGATCGTCGACTCGAAGGGCAAGCAGCTCAACGCCACGGCGTCGTACGCCAACCGCACCGTGACCCTCAGCGGTCTCAACCTCAAAGTGGGCGACGAGTACCGCGTGGTGGTGCTGACCTCGCTGCGCGACGTGCTCGGCCAGAACGTGGCCGCCGAGTATGACTTCGACTTCGTCGGCCCCACCGGCAAGAAGCACGGCAACCACAAAGACACGCCGGCGCCCACGCCCTCGCCTTCTCCTACACCGGGCGGCTAGAGGGGAGGTTCGACCTCCGGGCTACGACGGCTTGATGGCGCGCGCGGCGCGGCACAACGCGGTGACCGAGCCGGAGTGCACGATCTGTCCGTCCATCGCGGCATCGAGAGCTTCCCTAAACGGCAGGCGCAAGACTTCCATGTCCTGCTCGTACTTCTCCGGCTTGCGGGCCGACTCCGTGAGCTGCTCGGCCAGGTATAGATGCGCCAGCCCCGTGAGCATCGCCGCACCATGGACGACGCCCAGCGACGTGTAGCGGGCGGCGACCAGGCCTGTTTCTTCGACAAGCTCGCGGCGGGCGCACTCGAGCGGATCCTCGCCCGGGTCGGACGTCCCCGCCGGCACCTCCCATGACGAGATGTTCCACGCGTGCCGCCACTGGCGGACGAGCATGGTGTCGCCGTTGTCGAAGTGCGGCACCACGAATGCGGAGTCAGGGTTCGTGATCACCGTGTACAGGGCCTGGGCCCCGTCTGGAAACTGGATCAGGTCGTCGCGGAGCTCGAACAGGCCTGAGCGGCCGCGCCAGGTGGTGCCGGCGACGGCAAACGGCCGCCCACTGCCCGGATGCCGGAGCCTGGCTATCGGCGCACCATCGACGCGACGGCGGCGGCGGCCGCGGCGACGTGCCGAGGATCCGGTCCGTAGTCGAAAGGCGACTGGTCGTCGGCGAGCTTGCGCGCCACCTCGATGAGCTGCGGATGGTCTTCGATGAAGCGCGTGCTCAGGTTTCCCGCGCGGAAGTCGGGGTTGTCGAGGATCGCGCGATGGTACGGGATCGTCGTCGCGGGGCCGACAACCACGAACTCGCGCAACGCGCGGCTCGCGCGCGCGATCGCGTCCGCGCGGTCGCTGCCATGGACGATGAGCTTCGCCACCAGCGAGTCGTAGTTGGGCGGCACGTCGGACCCCGGGCCGAAGCCGGAGTCGACGCGCACACCGGGACCGGCCGGCGCGACCCAACGAGAGATGCGCTTGGGGTTGGGGATGAACTTGCGCAGGGGGTCTTCGGCGTTGATCCGCATCTCGATCGCGTGTCCCCTCCACTCCACGTCCCGCTGTGTGAAGCTCAACTCGAGCCCGGCGGCGATCCGGATCTGCTCCTTCACCAGGTCGATGCCGGTCACCGCCTCGGTGATGGGATGCTCCACCTGCAGCCGGGCGTTGACCTCGAGAAAGTAGAACTCCCCTTCGCTGAAGATGAACTCGACCGTGCCGGCGTTCACGTAGCCCGCGGCGGTGGCGGCCCGGATCGCGGCTTCGCCCATGGCCGCCCGGAGCTCGGGCGTGAGGGCCGGCGAGGGGGTCTCCTCCATGATCTTCTGGTGCCGGCGCTGGATCGAGCACTCGCGCTCGCCGAGGTGCACGGCGTGCCCGTGGCGGTCGCACACGACCTGGATCTCGATGTGCCTCGGGTGGCGCACGTAGCGCTCGAGGTAGACCGTTGCGTCGCCGAACGCCGACCGCGCGGCCTGGGTGGTGCTCTCGATCGCGGCCGCGAGCTCTTTCTCCGACTCGACGACCTTCATGCCGATGCCACCTCCGCCCCCCGATGGCTTCAGCATCACGGGAAAGCCGACCTTGCGCGCGGCTTCGAGAGCGGTCGCAGCCTCGACCGCCCCGCTGCCAGGCGTCACGGGCACCCCGTGGTCGGCCGCCAGCTTCCGCGCGGCAAGCTTGGAGCTGAGCGCCCCGCCGCCTCGCATGCCTCGGGGAATGCGGCCTTCTCGGCCAGGAACCCGTAACCGGGGTGGATCGCGTCCGCGCCGCAGTCGCGCGCGACCTTGACGATTCGCTCGAGCTGCAGGTAGGAATCGGTCGGGGCCGCGCCTCCGATGTGGTGCGCTTCGTCGGCGTAGCGGACGTGGATGGCCGAGCGGTCGGCGTCGGAGTACACCGCCGCGGTCGCGATCCCGAGCTCGCGGCATGCGCGCATGACCCGAATCGCGATCTCGCCGCGGTTGGCGATCAGGACTTTGTCGAAGAGCTTCTTTTTCAACCGATGTTGAGCAGCGGCTGGTTCGGGGTCACGACCTGGCCTTCCTTGACGTACACCGCCAGGACCTTACCGGCGACGGTGGTGACGATGTCGTTCTGCATCTTCATCGCCTCGAGCACCGCGACCACGTCACCGAGCTTGACCTCGTCGCCCGGCTTGACCGGGACCTTGACGATCAGGCCCTGCATCGGCGCGATCACGGTGCCTTCGGTGACCTTGGGCGGAGCGGGCGCGGCGTTCCCACCACCCCCGGCCGGGGCGGCGTTGCCGGCGACCACCGCCAGGCCGGCGCCGCTGACGCGGACCTTGAAGACTTCGCCCTCCACCTCGACGTCGAACTCCGCCGCCTGACTGCTGGGCGCGACCGCCACCGGCTCCGCAGGCTCGGCACGAGGAGCTTCGGCCGGCTCAGGTGCAGTGCGGACGGTTGGCCTTTCCCCATCCTGCTTCTCGGGCTGAGGGCCGCGCGCGTAACCCGGCGCGAGGCTCGGGAACATCAGGTGGATGAGCACGATGTCGTCGGTGGGCTCGAAGCCGAGCTTGCGGACCTGCTGCCGCGCGGTCTCGACCTGGGGCTCGAGAAGGTCGGCGGGGCGGATCGTGATCGGCTCCTCGCGGCCGAGCACCAGCCGACGAAGCTCGTGGTCCGCCGGCACCGGCGGGCGGCCGTAAAGACCCTGCAGGTAGTCCTTGAGCTCCTGCGTGACCGTCGCGTAGCGCTCGCCGCCGATGACGTTGTAGACAGCCTGGGTCGCGATCAGCTGGCGGATCGGCGCCACCAGCGGCGGATAACCGAGGTCCTTGCGGACCCGGTTGGCTTCGTCGAGGACCTCGCCTCTACGGTCGCCGGCGTTGCGAACGCCGAGCTCGTGAAAGATTTCCTCGAGCATGAATCCCGGCATGTGGTAGCGCAGGATGCTGGCGTCGATGCGGTCGGCGACCGGGCTCAGGTGCTCGATGTGTCGCCGCTTCAGCTCCTCGACCTCGTGCTGGACGTCCCACATCCCGCCCAGGTCGAGGCCCGTGTCGTACTCGCCGCCCTCGAGCGCGGCGATGACGCTCTCCGCCGCGGGCTGCGAGGCGCCCCACGCGAGCGGCGAGATCGCGACGTCGAGCACCTCCGCGCCGGCCTCGACCGCGGCCATGTACGCCATCGGCGCCATGCCGCTCGAGCAGTGCGAGTGGACGTCGACCGGCACCTTGACCGCGTGCCTCAGCGTGGTGACGAGCTCCCATGTCGCCTGCGGGCTGAGCAGGCCCGAGGTGTCCTTGATCACGATCTCGTGGCATCCCATGTTGACCAGGCCCTTGGCCAGCGAGCCCCACAGCTCGAGGTTGTGCGCGGGCGAGATCGCATAGCTCAGCGCCCCCTGCACCTTCTTCTTGGCCTTCAGCGCCGCGGAGATCGACGACTCCATGTTGCGGAGATCGTTCAGCGGGTCGAAGACGCGAAACACGTCGACGCCGCACTTCGCGGCGTGCTTGACGAACAGCTCGACGACGTCGTCGGCGAAGTTGCGCTTGGAGACGAGGTTCTGGCCGCGTATCAGCGCCTGGATCGGCGTGTGAGGCGTGGCCTTGTTGAGCTTGCGCAGGAATTCCCATGGGTCCTGGTGGATCCGCAGTTGCGTCTCGAACGTGGCCCCGCCGAATGCTTCCATGGCCGCGAAGCCGATGGCGTCCATCCGCGCCGCGATCGGGACGATCTCCTCCGTGCGCAGGTAGCCGCCAAGCAGCGACTGCTGGGCGTCCCGAAAAGTGGTGTCGACGAGCCGGACGCGCGCCTTCTTCCTGGCCACTATGCCGTGGCGAGCGCGGCGCGCTTCTCGCCGTGGCGCTGCTCGACGTCGGAGTCGTTCAGGCCGATGATGCGGGCCGCGAGCCAGGCCGCGTTCTTCGCCCCGGCCTCGCCGATGGCCACGGTCGCCACGGGGACTCCGGCGGGCATCTGCACGATCGAATAGAGCGAGTCGACGCCTCCCAGGTGCTGGGTCGGGACGGGCACGCCGATGACGGGCAGGTCGGTCCATGCCGCGACCACGCCGGGCAGATGGGCCGCGCCACCGGCCGCGGCGATCACCACCTTCAGTCCGCGAGAGCGCGCACTCGTCGCCCACTCCATGACGCCACGCGGGTTGCGATGCGCCGAGCACACCTTCACCTCGTGCGTCAAACCCAGGTCCTCGAGCACTTTGACGCAGGACTCCATGAGCGGCAGGTCCGACTTCGAGCCGAGGATGACGCCGACGACTGGCTGCAACTAAACCGCCTCCTCAGCAATGTCCGACCTGAAGAAAGCTCCTTCGAATCGTACCTGCCGAGCACCGGCCAACGCGGTCTGGCGGGCCTGCGCGACGCTGTCACCCAACCCGACCGAGGTTACGACCCGGCCGCCGTCGGTCACCAGCCCGGTCCCCGGCTCGAATCGCGTGCCCGCGTGGAAGATGAGCACCCCCGGCGGCATCTCGGCCAGGCCATGGATCCGGTGGCCCAGCTTCATGGCCGCCTCATCCGGGTAATGGCCCGACGCCACCACGACGCCGACGCAGGCCTGGTCGTTCCAGCGCAGCTCGGGATGCGCCGCCAGGGTGCCCTTGGACGCGGCCAGGGCAAGAGCGACGAAGTCGCTTCGCAGACGGGGAAGCACGACCTGGGCCTCGGGATCGCCGAACCGCGCGTTGAACTCCAGGGTGCGGATGCCGCCGGCGGTGAGCATCAGGCCCGCGTAGAGCACGCCGCGGAACTCGTCGCCGGAGGCCGCTAGCTCGGCGATTGCGGGGCGCATGACTCGCTCGACCACCTCCTTGACCAGCGCGTCATCCACGCCTTTGGGAGGCGAGTAAGCGCCCATCCCGCCGGTGTTTGCGCCTTCATCCCCGTCGTGCGCGCGCTTGTAGTCGCGGGCCGGCGCAAGGGCGACGACCTCCATGCCGTCGGTGACAGCAAGCAGCGAGAGCTCCGGCCCCTCGAGCCGTTGCTCGACGACGATCTTCTTGCCGCTCCGGCCGAAACGCTCCTCGACGAGCATCCCGTCGATCGCCTTGGCCGCCTCTTCGACGTTCTCGCAGACGACCACGCCCTTGCCGCGAGCCAGGCCGTCCGCCTTCACGGCCACGCGGCCATCGCGCTCGCGAGCCCACGCCTTTGCCGGCCCCGGTGCGGTGAAGGTCTGGAATTCGGCGGTGGGGATGCCCGCGCGCCCCATCAACTCCTTGGCGAACGACTTGCTCGATTCGATCCGGCCCGCGCCGCGGTCGGGGCCGAAGACGTTGAATCCCGCATGCCTCAGCGCGTCGCCGACTCCGGCGTCGACCGCCGCCTCCGGGCCGAGCACCACCAGGCCGAGCCTCTCGCGTTTGGCGAAGTCGACGAGACGCACCACGTCGGAAGCGCCGATGGGGATGTTGCGCGCCATGCCACCGGTGCCGCCGTTGCCGGGCGCGCAGTACACGCGCTCGACGAGGTCCGACTGGACGCACTTCCACACGAGCGAGTGCTCGCGCGCCCCGGAACCTACGACGAGGACCTTCACCAGCGGCTCAGCGGCGCTGCCGGTGCTACTCCCACTCGATCGTGCCGGGCGGCTTCGATGTGATGTCGAACACGACCCGGTTGACGCCTTTGACCTCGTTGACGATCCGGTTGCTGATCCGCGCCAGCACCTCGTAAGGCACGCGGGCCCAGTCCGCGGTCATCGCGTCCTCACTCGTCACCACACGCACGGCGACCACGTTTGCGTAGGTCCGGTAGTCGCCCATCACCCCGACCGTCTCCAAAGGCGTCAGCACCGCGAACGACTGCCACACCTGGCGGTACAGGCCGTTGCGCTTGATCTCGTCCACCACCACCCAGTCCGCGTTGCGAAGGATCTCGAGCCGCTCGGCTGTCACCTCGCCGAGACAGCGGATCGAAAGCCCGGGGCCGGGGAACGGCTGGCGGTACACCATCTCCTCGGGCATGCCGAGCTGAAGGCCTACCTTTCGGACCTCGTCCTTGAACAGGTAGCGAAGCGGCTCGATCAGCGAGAAGCGCAAGCCCGGCGGCAGGCCGCCGACGTTGTGGTGCGTCTTGATCTTCGAAGCCGTCGCCGCGACGTCGGGCGCCGTGGACTCGATGACGTCGGGGTAGAGAGTCCCCTGGGCGAGGAAGTCGATGTGGCCGAGGCTCGCCGCCTCGGTCTCGAAGACGGCGATGAACTCGCGGCCGACGATCCGCCGCTTTTGCTCGGGGTCGATGACGCCGCGCAGCGCCCCGAGAAAACGGTCGGTCGCGTCGACGTAGCGGATGTCCACGTCGAGGTTGCCGTGCATGACGTCGAGCACGCGCTCGGGCTCCTCCTTGCGCAGCAGGCCGTTGTTGACGAAAACGCAGGTGAGCTGGTCGCCGACAGCGCGATGGACGAGAGTCGCGGCCACCGCCGAGTCGACACCTCCCGAGAGCGCGCATATCACGCGGCCGTCGCCGACCTGCGCGCGGATGCTGTCCGTGGCCTCGGCGATGAACGAGCCCGCCGTCCACGACGGCTTGCAGTGGCAGACGCCGAACAGGAAGTTGCGCAGGACCTCGCGCCCGCTCGGCGTGTGCACCACCTCGGGGTGGAACTGGATGCCGTAGATGCCCTTGCCGTCGGTGAACGCCGCGAAGGGCGAATTGCCGCTCGTGGCGAGGAGCTGAAAGCCCGGCGGCATCTCGCTGACGTGGTCGCCATGGCTCATCCACACAGGCAGCTCACCCTGCAGCCCCCTGAATATGCCGGAGGTCAAGGCGTCAGGCTCGCGCACCGACAGCAGGGCCGGGCCGTACTCGCGCGCGAACCCGGGGTCGACCTTGCCGCCGAGGTGGTGGGCGATCAGCTGCATGCCGTAGCAGATGCCCAGCACCGGGACACCCGCGCGCAGCGCGTCGGGGTCCACCTGGGGCGCACCGGCGTCATAGACGCTGGAGGGCCCGCCGCTCAGGATGAGACCGGCCGGGTGCCGCTTCTGGAGATCTGGC
>VBJE01000196.1 GCA_005879675.1 Chloroflexota bacterium | reverse complement strand
GTGGGCGTGGTGCCCTTGGCCGAAGCCGCGCTGGCAGAAACGCTGCCCGCGCTCTGGTTCACCGTCGTGGTGGAACCGCTGACGCTGCTGGTGCTGGCAACGCTTCCCGGGCTTGCCATGACCTCTTCGTGGTGGCCATTGTTCGTCTTGTCCCGGTCATCGCCGTTACCTGACTTGCCGCCGGCCACGTCGCCGCGGGAGTCGGAGTTGTTCTCTCCGGCTTCCTTGTGCTTGCCGGTGGCGTCCGTCGAGGCCACGGCCCCGGCCTTGACCGTCGCGCCGCCGCTCGCGTGGGCGTTGCCGCTGTCGCTGGCCTTGACCGTCGTGCTGGCGCTCCCGTGAGCGTTGCCGCCGGCGCTGGACGCTGACGACTTCGAGCTGCCGCTGTCGGTGTGCGCCACACCGCTGGCCTGGCTGCTCGATTGCGCCGAAGACGAAGCCTTGGCGCTGTCGTTTGAGCTCGCCTTGGTCTCGGACGCCTTCGCGCTCGAGCCGCTGGTCTTGCTCTCCCCGCTCGTGTGGCTCCCGCCGCTGCTGCTTGCCTGGCTGCTGGAGCCTGTCCCGCCTCCGACCTTGCCTTTCCCTCCGCCCTTACTCTTCCCGTTGCCGTCGCCGCCGCCGCCTATCTGCTGGTCTTCTTTCGCCGACGGGCTGTCGTGGCGATTGGAGACTGCAGAAGCACTCGTGTGATCGTGTGCTTTGCCCTGTCCGTGACCACTGTCAGCAGCCAGAGCAGGCGACGTCCGAGCCAGCATGAGGAGGAGTCCGGCCATGAGGACGAAAGCGCTGACTATGAGCCGCCGCGCGTACGCGGGTAGGCTCGACAAGTACGTGCCGAAAACTTCCAATATGCCCACCTCCACCTGGAAATGAGCGATTGCCTCGCCGCCATTCCGGGACACCAACCCCGCAGCCCCGGGGGTATGTCTCAGAACGCCCCGCTCAGCGTTCCCTATTAGGGCAATACGCTTCGCATTGGAAACGCAAACTCCGTCCCGAGTAACCATGGACGCGGCGACCGACCGCGATTCCGTATTGGCGTTCGTGGAGCCGCTGCTGGAGGGGACGGGCTGGGAGCTGGGCAAGATCCGCGCCCGCGGAACTCGGTTCGAGCCTCCCGACTGGTACTGGACGACGTTCGCCATAACCATTAATAAGGACGAGGAGACACGCGACCTGAGGCTCGTTGCCAAGGGCGCGCTGAACGCCGACGCCTGGCCGCATCTCAGCCAGCGGCTGCTCGAGAGCTCCGGTGGCCAGGCGTGCGACCCGGTTAACGGTGTCGGCTACCCCGTCCTCTTCCCGGAGACCCAGCACGCGTACTGGTTCTACCCCTTCGACCCCCGCATGCCCAACCTGCCCCTGGCGGACGACCCGAAGCAGATGGCGTCGCTGCTGCTCGGCGTGGACTACGCGTCGGCAAGCCCTGACAGCATCGGCGTGGAGCGTGTCCGCTACGTCCCGGAGGTGGGCGCGATCCTGTGCTACACGTTCGACGCCGGCGGAAACCCGGCCAAGATCTACGGCAAGGTCCAGCCTGGCCATCGTGGCCTGCGCACCTACAAGGTGGTCGAGGGCCTCTGGCGGGCTGCCGCCCACTACCCCGGCTACCTCAACCTTCCTCGTCCCCTGGGCTACGTCGAGGAGATGGGCCTGCTTCTCGAGGAGGGCGTGAAGGGTCGTCCGGTGAGCAACAAGCGCACAAGCACCGAGTTCGCGATGATGTCCGTCGCGGCGGCGGAGGCGCTGGCCGTAATCCACGAGTCAGGGGTGGAGAGCGACGAGCGGATCGACATCGAGAGCGAGCTCGGGCGCCTCGACCGCGTGGTCGAGCAGTTCGCCTACGTGCTGCCGAACGGTCACTTCCTGCTACGCGACCTGGTGGCGCACATGCGCGAGACCGTGCGCAAGACGCGCGAGGAGGACTGGCTGCCGACCCACGGGGACATGAAGTACGACCAGTTCATGTTCCACAACGACCACCTCACCCTCCTCGACTTCGACTACTTCGCGATCGCCGAAACCAGCTACGACCTCGGCAAGTTCTGCGCCTACCTGATCCCCTCGCACCCGCGGGACTGGACCGATTCGGTGGCGGCGGAGGAGGCCCGCGCAAACTTCATTCGCCGCTATCGCGAGCTCCGGCCCCACGCCACCCTGCAGAGGTTCGGCGTGTATGAGGCGCTGCAGCTGGCCCTGCGGGCCATGGCCTTCATGTGGGCGCAGACGCACGGGTGGGAGCGCATCGCCGAGATCTATCTCGTCCTGGCCTTCGAGCGCCTCAAGAGCCGCCTTCCCGAATAGACCCGCCCGAACTCGCCTAGGCATTCCGTTTACAAGGCTTAACCACCAGTACTTGGAAAGGCTGCCGCCCCTCCCCAGACTCGGTCGCGATGCGGGCAGGTGGGTGGCTCACCGGACTCGTCGTCGTCGCCGTGGTGGCAGGGATTCTCACCGCCACTCACCGGCCCGCGAGCACGGCCGGTCCGCTCGCCGACTCGCGCCAGCGGAACGTGGCCGCCATCAGCGCGTTCGACGATGGCCAGCCCGACCCGCCGCATGTCATCCCGCCGCCGAAGCCGAGCCCCTCGCCGGCTCCGAAACCGCCGGCTACCTCTTCGGGAGGTGGGTCCGCCCCACCCCGTGCGGCCGCTCCCTCGATCGTCGTCCGGAGCACGCAGCAGGCGCTCATCAACAAGGACCGCGCCGCTCACGGCCTGCCTCCGCTGTCCTGGAGCAACTGCCTCTCCAACGTCGCGGTGAGCAACGCCAAGCGTATTGCCGCGCAGGGCTACCTTTCGCACACGACCGGGCCGCAGGTCGACCTGGGCTGCCACCTGGGCAATCACGCCGGCGAGAACATCGGCTACTGGTCCAGCGGGATCAACGACGCCCAGCTCAACACGATGTTCATGAACAGCCCCGAGCACTACGCGAACATCATGGGCCCGTATCACTACGTGGCCACCGCGTGGGTCGTGGCGAGCAACGGCTACGGGTACGTCGCTGTCGAGTTCAGCTGAACCGGTTTCTCGGGTAGCGCGAATCGAGACGGCGTTGTTCCTGACGTAGCGCTCGAACGCGGCGACTTGCCGCCCATGTGAGTGCTCGGAGGAGGAGCGCGAAGGGTGGCTACCGCACCGGCGAACAGTGGCGGCCAGCGTTCCCCCTGGACCAAGCCCCTCATGTGGCTCTGGGCGAAGAAGGCATGGATCGCCGCCGCGGTCGGAGCGATCTTCCTCGCCACCACCCTCTACGTGCTGTGGGCCATCAAGGACCTTCCCGACCCAAGCCAGAACGTGCTCGCGGCCGGGGACGTCATCGTGCTCGATCGCAACGGCAAGCTGATCGAGGATTGGAGCCCGGCGGGCCACTACCACGTCACGTTGACGCTCGAGCAGATGGGTCCGCAAGCGCCGAAGGCGGTCCTCGCTGCCGAAGACCGCAACTTCTACAACCACGGCGCTCTCGACCCGGCCTCGATCGCTCGGGCCGCCTGGGTCGACGTGACGTCGCGCGGCGTGAACCAGGGCGGCAGCACGATCACGCAGCAGCTGGTCAAGATCCAGCTCCTCACCCCTGAGCGCTCGGTCACGCGCAAGTTGCAGGAGGTCGTGCTCGCGATCGCGCTGGAGCAGCGCTACTCCAAGGACCAGATCCTGGGCATGTACCTGAATCGGGTCTACTTCGGCCACGGAGCCTACGGGGTCGGCGCAGCCGCCAAGACCTACTTCAACAAGGACGCCAAGGACATGACACCGGCGCAGGCCGCGTTCCTCGCCGGCATGATCCAGGCGCCCGCGGCGTACGACCCCAAGCTCCATTACGACCTGGCCCACGAGCGTGAGCTCTATGTCCTGCGCGGGATGGTCGCGACCGGCGCGCTGAGCCAGGCCGAGGCGGACAAGGCGGCCACCGAGGACGTGAAGTCGGAGCTCCACATCCAGGCCACCGCTCGGCAGACCAAGGCGCCGCACTTCGTCGACTACGTGCTCTCTCAGCTCGAGACGACGTTTGGCTCCGCGGCCGTGCAGCAGGGCGGCATCGTTGTCCGAACCACGCTCGACCTCGGCATCCAGCAAACCGCGCAGAGCGCGGTCGCCAACGGGGTGCAGGACCTGTCGAGCATGGACGTCAACAACTCGGCGCTGCTCGCGGCCAACCCCAAGAACGGCGACATCCTCGCCTGGGTCGGCTCGGCCGATTACGCCAGCGACTCCATCGGCGGCCAGTTCGACGTCGTGCTCTCCAGGCGGCAGCCGGGGTCGTCGTTCAAGCCTTACGTCTACGAGGCGGCGCTCCGCGACCACAAG
>VBJE01000195.1 GCA_005879675.1 Chloroflexota bacterium | reverse complement strand
GGCGGCGGTCCGGCGGGAGCTTTGCTCACCACGAGCAGGGCGCCGGCGGCGGCCCCGTCCGGGATGATCACCTGCTCGTTGGGATGGATCAGCTTCCAGTTGCGTCCGCTCAGCGGTCCCAGCTGCGGGTTCGCCGCCTCCAGGGCTGCGAGGCCCATTCCGTGCGCGGTGGCGATCGTGCTCAGGCTGTCGCCGGGCCGCACCGTGTAGATCTGGCCGAACGACGGCTGCAAAGCCATCACGACGATCGACTCGCCGGGAGTGGCCGTGGCTCGGATCACGTCCTGGACCTGGCGGAGCTCATCGGCGAACCTGGGTGCGGAAGGATCGACGAGGACGACCAGGGCGAGCGGTGGTGGCGGCTTGTAGGTCTCCGAGTTGGCCATCCCACCCGGTCCGCAGGCGGCCGCCGTCAGGGCCAGGATCGCGACCAGGACGCTTGCGAAGCGCGGTTTGGACGAGTTCATCTTTGCTTCGGCTTTGCGAGTCTTTACACCGCCCGCTCTACCGAAGCGTCAACGCGCCGACACGGTGGCCTACGCGATGCTTGGAATCGCCTGAAGACGACGCTCGAGAGGGTCGACTACTGCGTGACGTCGATCCAGACGAGGCCGGGCGGGAGGGTCAGGACCTGGCCCCCGTCGAGCGTGAACACCAGGGGGCCATGGCTGTCGGCGGACTTCCAGGTCCCTTTGTAGCCAAGCCCCTTGTAGTAGACGTTGATCGATCCGCTGGAGTCGAGGTCGTAGTCATGGATGTGCGCGCCGTGGCCGTCGCCGACATCGAGAAGCCATTCCCGCGTGTGGACCACGATCACCATCTCGATCCGCAGCGGCTGCTTCAGGCTCGCGTCGTTGTAGCGATGCCCGGCCTCGGTCTTCTGATACGTCCCCGTCACGGCGTCGTACGCGTAGCTCGAGTAGTGCTCGCCCACGGCGACCGTACCCGCGCCCGAGCCGCCGCTCAGGACAGGCCGTGCCTTCGGGATGGAGAACGCAGGGATGCGGGAGAAGAAGTTGTTCTCAGCGGCCGCGACCTTGTCGCCGTTGATCATCAGGTTGTCCGGCGCGTAGCGCGCGCCAGTCCGGTACTGGTAGCCGATCGTGTCGAAGAACTGAGGCGTCGGATCCGACGCCGCGCGTGATCGTGTTGCCTGGGATTCCCCCGACTGGAACAGCAGCCCTCGGTAGTGGCGGCCGAGCTTGAGAGAGATGAAGCGCGCCGAGCGCATCGGCCCGATGACGTTGGGCACGTTCATGAAGACGGCGGTCAGCCGGGTGATGCCGCCCTCGGCCAGGTACTCGAAGACCACGTCCGCCGCCTGCAGCCCGTTCTGGTCGCGCGCGAACTCGTCGTTGGGGATCTGGATCAGCGCCGGGTATCGCAGCGAGATCGTGTGCTCGTGGTCGTGCCAGTAGATGCCGGTCTTCACCGTGAACCCGGCGGCGACCGTGTGACCGGTCTGGTCTCGACCGCCGGCGGCGATCTCGATGGTCAGAGGCCCTGACGCAAGACCGGCCGTCGAGAACGTCGCGCTACGGTCGTCGTCCGCCCATTTCAGGGCGGCGATCTTGCCGCCGATCGTCGCCTTGATCGTCACCGGCTCCATCTGGTCGTTGAAGGTCAGCTTCAAGGTCGACGAGGGATCGATCTCCATGCCGTCCTTGAGGGCGGCGCCGTCGGCCGCGGTGATCGCGACGACGCGCGGGATGATGATCGTGGTGAAGGACCACTGCCCGCCGTTGACGTGGTGGCCGCCGAGGTCGAGGATCGGCTTCAGGGTGATCGTGTAGGTCGCCAGCTCCGGCAAAGGCTTGCTCGGCGTCCACGCGTACTGCGTCTGCCCCGAGACGGGGGTGATGGTTCCATCGGTCGCCGGTGTGATCGACAAGGCGGCCCGGACCACGTCGAGCGACACCGATCGCGAGAACGTGAGCACGAAGCTTCCGTCGGTCGGCACGTCCTTCTGCGCGTTTTTGAAATTGGTCGCGACAGTCGTCGGCAGCGTGTTCTGGTAGGCGAGAAACGCGCCGACCCCGATCAGGACAACCAGTACGACCATGCCGATGGCCGTCCAACCGCGGCGCCCGAGACGTCTGCGTGGACGTTGAGGTCGCCTTAGAGGAAAGGCTCCGAGGGACGTGGGCTGCGTTTCTGGCTGGGACGTGGAGATCGACAACGGGCCGCGCGAATTATTGCATCAAGCGCCGCCGCAGGTAATGAAATGTATAGAGCCCGGTCGCGTGCCCGCTCTCGAATGCGATCTGCAGCGCGTACTGCCCGACGAGCGCGACATCCTTGATGCGCAGCTCTTCCGCGGCCAGTTCCTTCACGCGCGACAACCTTCCGGGCAGACCTGCCTCGCCACGACACTCGGCGCACGGGCACGCCCAGCGCAGCTCCTCGCCGGTGTAGCTCGTGCGCGCGCCGTCTTCCCACGTGATCTCGACGACCTGGCGCGCGCGGTCGACGTCGACGTTGGTGGGAAACGGGTCGGGGTCTTGCGTGACGAGACCTAGTGGACGTTGATGACGGGCAGCTGGCGGAACGATTGAATCGACGTTCGGGCCGCGACCTGCGAGGCGATCTCGACAAACGCCTTCGCGCCCGCGGACTCGGGACGGGAGATGACGACAGGCACTCCGCTGTCCGCGTCTTCGCGGATCGACTCCTCGAGCGGGATCGCGCCGAGGAACGGAACCCCGAGCCTCTTCGCCGCCGATTCCGCGCCGCCGTGGCTGAAGATCTCGTGCCGGTGGCCGCAGCTTGGGCACACGTACCAGCTCATGTTCTCGATGAGGCCGAGCGGGGTGACGTTGAGCTTGCGGAACATCTGCAGCGCCTTGACGGCGATGTCCGTGGCGACGTCCTGCGGCGTGCACACGATGGCGACGCCGGTCAGCGGTACCGCCTGGGCCAGCGTGAGCGACGCGTCGCCCGTGCCCGGGGGCAGGTCGATGACCAGGTAGTCGAGCCTGCCCCAGTCGACCTGGACCATCATGGCCTCGATCGCCTTGCCGACCATCGGCCCGCGGTAGATCGTCGGCTCGTTGCCCGGGTTGATGTGGCCAAAGGACATCAGCTTCATGCCGTGCGCCTCGATGGGAAGCAGGCGGCCGTTTGCCTGCTGCGGCACCGTCCGGGAGCCGGTCATGACCGGCACCGACGGGCCGTAGATGTCGGCGTCGAGCAAACCGACCGAGGCGCCGCTCTTGCGCAGGGCCGCCGCCAGGTTCACGGCGACGGTCGACTTGCCGACGCCGCCTTTGCCCGACGCGACGGCGATCGTCTGCTTGACCCCGGGCAGGATCTCCGACGGCTTTGGGCGCATGAACGCGGGCCGCACGTTCGCCGTCATACGCACGTCGACGGACGTGACGCCGGCGAGCTCGCGGACCGCGTCCTCCGCCTGGGACTTGAATCGGTCCCGGACCGGGCACGCCGGCGTGGTGAGCTCGAACGTGAAGCTCACGTTGCCCTGGGGGCTGATCTGCAGCTCCTTGATCATCCCCAGGCTCACGACGTCGCGCCCGAGGTCAGGGTCCTTGATCGTCGCGAGCGCGTCGAACACCTGCTGCGAGGAGGGCACGGCCATTTGGGACCGGATGTTACCGAGGCTGCTAAGTTCATTGCGCCATGAAAACTAAGGGGTCCTCGCGAAATCGCGGCGAAGCCTCTGATTTCGTGGGGACCAAGCACGCCGGGCGGGCGCAGGGTGTGGTTGAGACCGTGACGACCGTCAGCCCGGCGGCTGACCTGGTCGCCTACTACGGTGGCGCTGCCTCCGACGTCTACTTCCAGCGGGCCCGGAGGACGCTGGCCGGCGCGCGCGTCGACGCGGTCGTGGCGATGGACTTCTTCTCCAGCAAGGCAGGCGTCCTCTGCGGCGTGGCCGAGGCTGTCCGGCTGCTGACCGAGGTGCTCCAGGAGGGGGACGAGGCGTGGGCAATCGCGGAAGGCGCGGACATGGGCGTCAAGGAGACGGTGCTGCGCGTGCGGGCGCCGTACTCGCGCTTCGGCGTCTACGAGACGGCGCTGCTTGGCATGCTGTCGAGCTGCTCTGGCTGGGCGACCGCCGCGCGCGAGATAGTGGAGGCGGCGAACGGCAAGCGCGTGATCAGCTTCGGCGCGCCAGCTCGCCGGCCTCCAGGGGGCGTCGGGCACGATGCCCCACGCCATGATCCTCGTCTTCGGGGACACGGTCAAAGCCGCGCTCGCCTTCGATGAGCAGATGGGCGACGACGTGCTGCGCATCGTGCTCGTCGACACTTTCAAAGACGAGGCCGAGGAGGCGCTGCGCGTCGCCGAGGCGCTGGGCAACCGTCTGCGTGGAGTCCGGCTGGACACGCCGAGCGAACGCGGCGGCGTCACGGTCGACCTCGTGAAGGAGGTGCGCGCGCGGCTCGACCTGGCCGGGTTCGGACACGTCGGCATCTTCGTCTCGGGCGGGCTGGACGTGGCTCGCATCCGCGAGTTCGAGGCGGCTGAATGTCCCATCCACTCGTACGGGGTGGGGATGGCGATCAGCGCCGCGCCGCCGATCGCGTTCACCGCGGACATCAAGGAGATCGGCGGCAAGCCGATGACCAAGCGCG
>VBJE01000194.1 GCA_005879675.1 Chloroflexota bacterium | reverse complement strand
TTGATGATCTGCGCCTGGATGGAGACGTCGAGGGCGGAGATCGGCTCGTCGCACACGATGAACGTCGGCTCGACCGCGAGCGCGCGCGCGATGCCAATGCGCTGGCGCTGGCCGCCCGAGAACTCGTGTGGGTAGCGATCGGCGAATCGAGGGTTCATGCCGACGACCCGCAGCAGCTCGCGGATGCGGTCCTGCCGCTCCTTGCCCTTGGCGAGACCGTGCACGTCGATCGGCTCGGCGATGATGTCGCCGACCGTCTGCCGTGGGTCGAGGGACGCGTACGGGTCCTGGAAGATCATCGCCATCTCGCGGCGCAATCCACGCAGGTGCTCGCCCCGGATGTGCGTGATGTCCTCGCCCTTGAAGCGGACCGTGCCACCGGTCGGCTTGATCAACCGGATCACCGTCCTGCCGAGCGTGGATTTGCCGCAACCCGACTCGCCGACGAGTCCCATCGTCTCGCCGGCCTTGATCTCCAGGTCGACACCGTCGACGGCGTGCACCTGACCGACCGTCCTCTGCATCACCCCCGACGCGACCGGAAACCAGACCTTCAGGTCGCTGACAGAAACGAGCGGGTCGTTCGCGGTCCAGGCCATGGTCAATTTCTTGACCGCCGCCTCAGGCACCCTTGAGCTCCGTCCCCGACTGGGTGACCCAGCAGGCCGCGCGCTGCGTGTCCCCCACCTGCAGCAGCGCGGGCACGTCGCGTCCGCATCGCTCGACTTTGAACACGCAGCGCGGATGGAAGGAGCACCCGCTGGGCAGGTCGACCAGGTTGGGGGGCAGGCCTTCGATCGGTTTGAGCGGCTCGTGACGCTCCGCGTCGAGACGCGGGATGGAGCGCAGCAGCGACCACGTATACGGATGCTTGGGGTTGGCGAAGACATCGATGGTCGGTCCGGCCTCCACGATCTTGCCCGCGTACATGACGATCAGGCGCTGGCACATGCCCGCGACGACCCCGAGGTTGTGAGTGATCAGGATCGTCGCGGTGCCGAACTCGCGGTTGACGTCACGCAGCAGGTCGAGGATCTGGGCCTGGATGGTGACGTCGAGCGCGGTCGTCGGCTCGTCGGCGATGAGCACCTGCGGTGTGGTGGTGAGTCCCATCGCGATCATCACGCGCTGGCGCATCCCGCCCGAGAACTGGTGCTGGCCAGGCTGGCCGAAAAGCGGTTGTGGGCGGTCATCGCTTCTTCGATCTGAAAGCCGACCTTCGTGACGGGGTTCAGCGAGGTCATCGGGTCCTGAAAGATCATCGCGATCTCGCGGCCGCGGATCTCGCGGATCTCGTATTCGCTGATGCGAGTGAGGTCCTGGCCCTTGAACATCACCTTTCCGCCGACGATGCGGCCCGGGCGCTGCAGCCGCATGATGCTGAGCGCCGTCACCGACTTGCCGCAGCCCGACTCGCCGACGATGCCCAGCGTCTCGCCGGCGTTGAGCTCGAACGAGACGCCGTCGACGGCCTTGACCATGCCTTCCTTGGTCGAGAAGACCGTGTGCAGGTCCCGGACCTCGAGCAGCGGTTGTGTCACCGCCGGCCTAGGACTTCAGTCTCGGGTCGAAAGCGTCCCGGACGGCGTTGCCGAAGATGTTCGATGCCAGCACCGTCATGAAGATCGTGATGCCGGGCAACGCGACGAGCCACCCGGAGCGGAAGAAGTAGCTCTGGGCGTTCGTGAGCATGTTGCCCCAGCTCGGCGTCGGAGGCTGGATGCCCAGGCCGAGAAAGTCCAGGGCCGCCTCGATGAGGATGATCTGCCCAACGCCGAGGCTGGCGGCGACGATCAGCACCGGGAGGACGTTGGGCAGCAGGTGGCGAACCATCAGGCGCGAGTCCTTGGCGCCGATCGACCTCGTGGCGAGGATGAAGTCGCGCTGCTTCACCGACAGCACCTCGCCGCGGACCAGGCGCGCCACCTGGCCCCATCCGACCGAGGCGACGATCGCGGCCAGGGTGATCGCGTTCGGCCGAATCAGGATCGACATGAGGATGAAGAGGAAGATGGCCGGGATCGCCAGCACGGTGTCGACGAGCCGCATGAGGACGTCGTCGATCCAGCCGCCGTAGTACCCGGCCATCATGCCGACGGTGGTGCCCAGGAACAGGGACATCGCCACCGTGAGGAAGGCGACGCCCAGCGAGACGCGCGCGCCCCAGATGAGCCTGGTCAACGTGTCGCGGCCGAGCTCGTCGCTGCCCAGAAGGTGCCCGACCCCCGGCCGCGCGAAGGTCGAGTCGAGATCGATGGTCTGTGGCTGGTAATGCGTCACGACAGCCGAGAACGCTGGTGCCAGGATGGCTATAAGGGCGAGGACGACGATCAACACGCCGGTCGCCATCCCCAGGCGGTTCGCCCGCAAGCGCTCCCACGACTCGTTCCAGTAGCTCTGGGCGGGACGCGCGGCCCCGGTCTCGACCCCGGCGGCAGGCATGTCGAGCTCGGCGACGCGGCTCGGACCGATCATCCAGCGTTCATCCGTAACGAATCCTCGGGTCGAGCACTCCGTAGAGCAGGTCGGCGAGGAGGTTGCCCGCTATGACGAGGAGCGTGGCGAAGAAGGTCACCCCCATCACCGTCGTGTAGTCGTACTGAAGGGCTCGCTCGAAGGCCAGCTTGCCGATCCCCGGCCAGCCGAACACGACCTCGACCACGAGCCCGCCGCTGACCAGGCCGGGCAGCTCGAGGCCGATCAGCGTGATGAGCGGGATGAGGGCGTTGCGCAGGCCGTGGAGGTACACCACGCGCCGCTCGCTCATGCCCTTGGCCCGTGCGGTGCGGATGTAGTCCTGCGACAGCACCTCGAGCATGCTCGAGCGGATGAAGCGCGACCAGGTCGACATGTAAAAGAAGGAAAGCACCGTCGCCGGAAGGATCAGGTGCTGCAGGCGATCGAGGAAGTCGCCGCCGTTGAAAGCGCTGTACGCGCCGCTGGACGGCAGCCACGGCAGGCCGTGCTGCTCCAGCGTGACGGAGAAGACGAGGATGAGCATCAGGCCCATCCAGAACTGGGGCACCGCAAAGCCCGCGACCGACGTCACCGTGAGCGCGTGGTCGGACTTGCTCCCGCGCCGCAGCGCGCCGACGACGCCTAGCGGGACCGCGGCGATGACGCCGATGAGGATCGCGGTGCCGGTCAGCTCGAGGGTGTTGGGCAGCCGCTCGAGGATGTGGTCGGTGACCCGGCTGCCGTCGATCATCGAGCGGCCGAAGTCGCCGTGGAGCACGTTCCAGAGCCAGGTGGCGTACCAGACCTGCGGGGGCAGGTCCAGCCCGAGCTGGGAACGAAGCCGAGCGATGTCCTCGGGCCGCAGGGCGGGGTTGAGGTCGATGCCCGGCACGTAGCTGCCGCTGGTGGTCTTCATCAGGGCGAGCGTGATCGCGGTCACGCCCAGGACGACGATCACGGAGGCGAAGAACCGCCGGGCGACGTACTTCGCGAGCATCAGGCTCTACGTATCAAACCCGGCGGTTCCCGAATTACCCTCCGCTTTCAAACCTCATTTGCCGTCTGTGACCCACACGCTGTGGTTCCACGGCCGCTGCGCGAACTGGTTGAAGGGTCCGAAGTCGGTGCCCTGCACGCGCTTGCTGACCCCATAGATCCCGGTGTTGAACAGGATCACGGGCGACGGCACCTCGTCGGACATGATGTCCTGGAACTGGCCGTACAGGTCCTTGCGCTTGTTCTTGTCCACGGTCGACAGGGCCTGATCGAGGATCTGGTCGACCTGGTCGTTCTTGAAATCGGCGCCGTTGAACCCGCCGGCGACCGTGTTGCGAGAGTGGTACAGCGGTGCCTCGTCGGGGTCGGCGCTCCAGTTGAAGCCGACCAGGAACAGGTCGAAGGTCCGGATGCTCACGATCTGGCTCACGAGCTGCGGGAACTGGATGAGCGACGGGGTCGCGTCGACGCCGATGGCCTTCCAGGACTCCTGCATCACGGTCAGCATCGACTCGCGCTGCTTGTTGCCCGCGTTGGTGATCATCGTGAACTTGAGCTTCAGGCCGTTCTTGGCCCGAGTGCCGTCGGCGCCCTTGACCCAGCCCGCGCCGTCGAGGAGCGATTCGGCCTTCGCCTTGTCGAAGCTGTAGAGGACCTTTGGCTTGTCCTTGTAGGCCCAGGAGGTGGGCGGCTCGACCGAGTTGGCGACCTTGCCGTGGCCGAAGTAGACCGCGGTCACGATCTTCTGCCGGTCGAGGGCGAAAAGCAGAGCCTGTCGCACGGCCTTGTCCGCGAAGAGCTTGCCGGCGTTCGTGGCCGGGTTCAGGTTGTAGGCGTAGAACGTGAAGGTCGGCACGTCGAACTCGGACATCACGACCGAGTCGACCCCCTTCAAAGCGTCGAACTGGCCAGGGTCGACGGGGCCGACGTCGATCTCCCCCGTCTTCAGCTGGTTGGTGACCGCGACGGAGTCCGGGAGCACCTTGTAGATCCACTGGTCCAGGTACGGAGCCCCCGCCCAGTAGTTGTCGTTGCGCGCCATCGTGACCTGCTGGCCCTTGTCCCACTTGACGAACTTGAAGGCGCCGCAGCACACGGTCGGCGCGGTGTTGAAGTCGGCCGTGTTGATCGCCTTGCCGTCCATGCTGCCGAGGACGTGCTTGGGCAGGATGCCGTAGAGCCCGTGGCTGGCGAGGAAGGGCGCGTAGACCTGGGTGGTCTTGATGACTACCGTCTGCGGGTCCGGCGTGTCGATGCTGCCGATGTACTTGGAGAGGTCGCCGCGCCGGGGTGAGGAGACGTCCTTGTACTGGGGGTCGTAGGCCAGGGCGTAGGTGAACTTGACGTCCTCGGAAGTCAGGTTGTTACCGTCCGACCACTTCAGGTTGCTGCGCAGCTTGAAGGTGTAGGTGAGGCCGTCGGACGAGACCTTGGGCAGATCCTGGGCGAGGGCGGGGATGAGGTCGCCATTCTTCTTGTAGTTGAGGAGGCCGTCGAACATCAGGCCGATGACCTGGTTTGACGCGGTGTCGCTGCTGAGCATCGAGTTGAGGGTGCGGATGTCGGAGAAGTTGCCCTCGACGACATGGCCGCCTTTCTTGGCCGCTGTGTTCTGGGTGCCGCCGCCCCCGGCACACGCCTCGAGGAACTCCACGCCGCCCGCCAGGAAGGCCAGGTAGGCCGCGGCGCCTCCTGTCCGTTTCAGGAAGTCGCGGCGGGACCACGCCTCCAGGAACTTCTCGAACTGCTGAAAACCGCCATCGCCATCCTCGTCTAGGCTCATCTTCGACCCTCCAAAGGTGCGCCCTTGTGCAGCCGGGCGCCGCTTTTCCCCACGATGATTATGAAGATTTGTGTCAACTGGTCAAAAAGAGAGTTCGTTGGC
>VBJE01000193.1:7752-9693 GCA_005879675.1 Chloroflexota bacterium | reverse complement strand
GCGCGGTAGACGCCGAGGCCGCGGAATCTCTCGCGCACAGCGCCACCGTTGATGATCGCGCCCGCGGGCGGGAAGAGGGTCAGCCCCGCGCTGCCCGCGGGCTCGCCATCGATCGTCGCCAGCACGACGCGGCGGTTGCCCGCCGCGAGCTGGTTGGCGCGGCGCCGTTCCTGCGCGGCTGCCTGCTCGGGCGTCACGCCTCGCTCCGTCTCGCCGAACGCCTCCGCGTTGATGGCATCCGACATCCGAAACGATTCCGCGTCAGCGAGCGCATCGCGCAGCTCCAGGCGAGGGATGGACGGCGGGTCGACGGCCCCGTCGATGCCCAGGACCATCACCGCCACCTCGGCAGCGTGCCGCTCCGGCATCACCCCGTTTGCGGCCAGGTGCGCGGCGAAATTCGCGGGCTCGGTGTCGGGGTCCAGCGTCCACATGATCGGCAGGTGCCGCGGCTTGACGACCGCGCGGACCTCGCGGATCAGGTCGTCAGGGTCACCGTCCCCGCACCGGATCCACGACGCGTTGTTCGGCCCCGGGACCGGATAGTCGGGCTGCAAGGTGATCCGGTAGCGCGGCGTTTCGACGACCTCGATGCCCGGCCCGGGCGGCTGGCGGTGGTGGTTGGCGAACTCAACCAGCGCCTGCGATACTGCGGCCATGCGGTCATTCTCGCGAGTGCTCAGGCGCTGGAACGTGTTCCGCGTGTCGGCGACAACCTTTGCGCTCGCCTGGCTCGCGGTGCTCGCGGCGTTTGTTTACGCCTCGATCGGTGCCCGTCCGGACACGGCGAGCATCGTCGCCGCCGCGGCCCTCGCGGCAATTGGCGCAGCCTGCTTTCTGTATGCTTGGCGCGAGCCGGGGCCCTAGCCGCAAAACCGGCGAATAGCCGCGCCTTTTCAACACCACGGAGTGTCCATGGACTCCCTCCACGCGATTGGTTTCTACGTGTCCTCCGGGGTCTTGCTTCTCGGGGGGCTAGGAGTCGCTCTGCTTCCTGGTCGCGACCTGCGCGGGACCGCGCTCGCGGTGAGCGGCGCCGGTCTCGCCGGAGCTTACGTGTCACTCTCGGCCGGGTTTGCGGCGATCGTGGCTCTCATCTGCTACCTCGGCTGCGCGGCCATGGTCGCGGGCCCGGGCTATCGCGTGGTGGAGGGCGTCGTCGGCCCGGTGTGGCGCCAGGTCGGCGCGATCGGGGCGGCGGCCCTTCTCGTGGTCCTGGGTTTCGCCGCGTTCCGCGGCGACTTCGTGCACGCGAGCTTCTCCGCCGGCCCGTTCGACGCTCGCGCGGTGGCCCGGCTGCTGCTCGCGCACGACGTGCTCGCGACCGAGGCCGTTGCCGCGCTCGCGATCGTGGCCGCCGCCGGCGCGGTAGGGGCGTGGCGCATCCGGGACCGCGCGCGGTGAGCGCGACGCTGATCTCAGTCTTCTTCGTCGCGGGGGCACTGGTCGCCGTCGGCGCATTTGCGGCGGCATGGCGCCGCGACGTCACCGCCGCAGTTGCGACCATCCCCGTGATGTTCGCCGGCGCGGGCATGGCGTTCGCCGGCGTGGCGCGCTTCGCCGCGGCGGGCGGCTCGCACCTTCTCGGCCAGGAGTTCGCGGTGCTGCTCGCAATCGCGGCGGTCGCGCTGGTGGCGCTTGGCCTCGGAATAGCCGGCCGGGAGGGCACGCGCTGAACCTCATCGCCCACCTAGGCGAGGTCCTCGCGGCGGCGTCTGGAGCGGCTTCGGGCAGCAGGGCGTCGGGCTTCAACTTCGACCCGGTCACCGCGCTGCCGTGGGCGGTGCCGCTCCTGCTCATCGCGCCGCTCACGACGTTCCTCCTCGCGCTGTCCAGCGTCCGCACTCGGCGCTCGGCGTCGGCGACGGCGATGTTCGGCACGGTGGTCACCCTCGTCCTCACGCTGCTCGTGTTGTGGGGCCTCACCAAGAAGTCAGGTCC
>VBJE01000193.1:0-7685 GCA_005879675.1 Chloroflexota bacterium | reverse complement strand
CCACCTCACGATCGCGGCTCTGCTCGCGATCGAGATCTGCGTCTTCGCCGCCCTCGGCTGGCACCAGGTCATGGGCCGCTCGGAGCCGGGCGCCGCCCGGTTCCACGCCGCCGTGACGGCGCTCCTGTTCGCTGCGAGCGGCATGCTGATGAGCTGGGACCTGGCGGAGCTGCTGGGGTTCTGGTTCATCGGCGGCGCGCTCACGTACCTGCTCCTCTCGCATCGCTGGGGGGTCGCGGAGCCGGCCGCGCGGGCACGCGTCGCGCTCGCGCTGCCGTTCCTCAGCGACGTGTGCCTGCTTAGTGGGATCGCGTGGCTTTACGCGCGGTACGGGACGCAATCGCTCGACTCGCTCCTGCCAATCCTTCACACCAACCCAGGCTGGACGACTCGCTCGCTCGTGGTGGCGTCCGTGCTGCTGTTCGTCGGGGTCGCGGGCAGGCTCGCGCTCTGGCCGTTCTCGTCGTGGGCCACGCAGACCGCGGTCACGGCGCCGCCCGCGGCCTCGGCGATAGTGCAGGGGGTGTGGTCGGTCGCGGGCATCGTCGTGCTCTATCGCCTGACGCCCATATTCGTCGCCTCCAACCAGCGCACGATGCAGGCGCTGCTGGCGGCATGCGGCGTGGCGGCGGTCGTCGCCGCGGTCCTGGGCATCCTCGGCAACGAGCCACGGCGCGCGATCGCGCTCGCCGGCTCGGCGGTGGTGGCGATCGGGGCGGGGGTGGTTATCGACGGCGCCTACCACCACCCGGCAACCTTCGGGATCGCCGGCGTCGCCGCCGTCCTCGCGGTCGCGCCCGCGCGCGCCGGCGCGCTGCTCGCGATCACGACCATCGCCAACGCGATGCGGACCGACGACCTGGCCGACATGGGAGACGCGTGGCGGCGCATGCGCGCGAGCTCCGGCGCGGTGCTGGCCTGCGCGCTCGTCATCGGCCTGGCCGCGTCCGGCGCACTCGCGGACGGTGTGAGCTCGCGCTCCAAGATCGGCATCGCGCTTGGCGAGGGGCGCGCGTTCGACCCCGACCGCGTGCGCGAACCCCAGGAGGCGCGCGGCTGGCCCTACTGGCTCGCGGTCGCGGGGGCGGCGTTCGTAGTCGCCTCGCTCATCACAGGCTGGCTGAGCTTCCTCGACGGCACCAAGCACCCCGCACCCTCGCTCACCGCCGTGGCGCTATGGGTCGCGGTGCCCTTGATCGGGTTCGCGGCGTGCGCGGCCACGTACCTGCGCAACAAGGACGGCGCGCTTGGCGCGTCGGCGGTGGGGGGCGCATGGCTTGCCCGGGGCACCTCGCTCCTGTTCGCGGGGGTGGATCGCTTCCTGGTCGCGCCCACGACCGACATCGCGCGGCGGCTCGGCGACTGGATCCCCGCCGGCGACGGAGCGCTCGGCCGGTTCGCGACCACCACGGGACAGCTGGCGCTCGGCGCGGCGCGCGTGCCCGCCCTACCGCTCGTGATCGTGCTCGCGATCGCGCTGGCCGTGGTGTTCGCGCTGGTGGCGCCGGGAGTCGTGAGATGACTCCCCTCCTCACCTTCACGATGGCCACACCGACTCCCGCGCCGCCCGCGCCAGGCGCGGGGCTCTTCACGTCGCCGTTCCTGCTGAGCCTGCTCATCTGGGTGCCGGCGATCGTCGCCGTGGCGCTGGCGTTCATCCCCAACCACCGTGGCCGCTACGACGTGCTGATCAAGCAGATCGCGTTCTTCACCAACCTCGGCACCCTGTTCATCTTCTTCATCGCCTACAGCCAGTTCGAGAACTTCCTGCCGACGATGCAGTACGAGGAGAAGGTTTCCTGGCTGCCCGCCATCGGAGTCACCTACCACCTCGGCATCGACGGGCCCGGGCTGGTGATGCTCCTTCTGTCGGGGATCGCGGGAGTCGCGTCGGTGCTGGCGTCGCTGGGCGTGCGCGAGCGAGTGCGCGCCTACTTCGCCCTGCTCCTGCTTGCGCAGGCCTCGGTCAACGGCGCCATCGCCTCGCGCGACATGTTCGTGCTCTTGCTCTTCTGGGGCGCGTCGATCGTGCCCATTGCGCTGCTGGTCATCGGCTGGGGCGGGCCGAGGAGGATCTCGGCGGCGTGGCGCCTGGTGGGCTACTGGGGCCTCGGCACAGGCGCGCTCGCCGTGGGGGCGCTGGCCTTGTACGCGGCCGCGGGTGGGACTAGCTTCGACATGGACACCCTGTTCAAAGCGACCATCTCGCCGCGGGTCCAGCTCGGCGTCAGCGTGGCGATGATCATCGCCGCGGCGACGCGGCTGCCGCTGTTCCCGCTCCACGGCTGGGCGCGTGACGTGCTCGCCGAGTCTCCGCCGGGAGTGGTGGTCGTCGTCGCCACCGCGGCCTCGCGGCTGGGTGCGTTCCTGCTCCTGCGCACGATCATCGGCGCCGAGCCTGCCGCCGCGCATCTCTTGTCGCCTCTGCTCGCGGCGCTCGCGGCGCTGACGGTGGGGTACGCCGGCCTCGCCGCGCTGCGCACGATCGACATCCGGCACGCGGGCGCGTACCTGGCGATGGTGCCCGGTGGGCTGACCGTGCTCGGCCTGGCGGCCGTCTCGCCGCTGGGCATCGCGGGGAGCGTGCTCGGCCTGTTCACCGGCGGCCTGGCGGCGGCGCTCATCGCCGGCGCCTGCGTGACTCTCTCGGACCGCGCCCAGACGCGGAGCATGGCGCTCCTGGGCGGGCTTGCCCCGCGCATGCCCAACGTCGCCTGGCTGTTCACGATCGCGGCGCTCGCGCTGCTGGGCGTGCCGATCCTCGCCTCGTTCGCCTCCGAGGTGATGACATTCTTCGGCGCGTTCAAGACGCAGCCCATCGGCGCGTTCGCCGTGGCCGCGGGCCTGGCGGTGTGCGCGGTCGCGCTCGCGGTAATGCTCGGCCGCGTCCTGTTTGGCGCGCCCAATCCCGACGCGCCCGGCGTATCCGACGCGTCGCTCGGTGAAAGCTGGTACCTGGGGCTGCTCGCGGGGGCGTTGCTGTGGGTCGGACTGTTCCCCGGTGGCCCCAAGATCCCCGGCACCGAGGTCCCGCTCTTCGACCCAGGGTTGATCAACCAGATGTCGGCAGGGATCTCGGACATTTCTTCTCCCTACGTGCTTCCGACCCCGGCGCCGGCGGCGCAGTGAGGTACGCCGTCCTCGTCCCCGAGGCGCTGGTGGTGGCGGCCGCCATGGTCGTGATGGTCGCGGGCCGCTTCGGATTGCTGCCGGTCGCGTCCCGGCGCTTTCTGCCGCTCGCCGTCGCCGCGATCGTCGTGCTCGCGCTGGGCGTTGAGCTGTGGGCGGGCGCGACGCTGACGACCTACTTCGGGGGCGCCGTCGTCCAGGACCGCTTTGCGCTGTTCGCCAAGGCGGCGGCGCTCGCCATCGCCGCGGTCGCCCTGGCGACGGCGGACTGGGACGCGGAAGACTCCCTGCACCTGGGCCTGGCGATGCCCCTGCTCGCGGCGTTCGGGGTCATGGTCGCGGCCTCGGCGGCGGACATGGTCGGGTTGTGGGCGGGACTGGAGCTGTCGGCGGCGGCGGCGGTGGTCATGGTCGCCCTGCGCCGCCCAGACCTCGGCTTGCGGCTGCTGGTCGTCGGGGGCATCGCGACGTCCCTGATGCTCGTTGGCCTGGCATTCCTGTACGCGAGCACCGGCAACGCCGACCTCAACGCGATCCGCGACGTCCTGGCGAACCGCCCGCCGACGGTGGCGACGGCGATCCCGCTGCTGCTGCTCCTGGGCGGCCTGGCCGTGCGCGCGGGCATCGCTCCCTTCCATGTCGGGCCGCTGCCGGTCGGGCTGGGCGCATCGCCTCTTGGCGCCGGCCTGGTGATAGGTCTGGTCACGGTCGCGGCGGCGACCGTCGGTCTCAAGCTCGTGGCGGCGGTGGCGCCCATCTCCGCCGTCTACTCGCCGTACGCGGCGGCCGTGGCGGCGGTCGCGATGGTGGGGGGAGGGGCGGCCGCCCTCGCGGTGCGCTCGCCTCGCCCGCGAATGGCCTACCTCGCGGTGGCCCAGCTCGGATGGGTGGCCGCAGGCCTGGCGACCCACTTCCGGTCGGGAATCGCCGCCTCGCTTTTCCTGCTCGCGGCTTTCGGCGTGGCGGCCACCTGCGGCCCCGCGCTGCTGGGCCGGGCCGAGGCGGGGGAGACCGCGATCGCGGGGCTTGGCGTCGTGCGCCCGGTGCGGGCCGCGGGGCTCGCCCTTGCCTTCCTCTCCCTGGCCGGGGCTCCGCCGCTGGCCGGGTTCTTCGGCGAGCTCGCGGTCGCGGCCGCGCTCGCCCAGAGTGGGAACTTCGTCCTGCTCGGCCTGGGCCTGCTCGGCTCGATCTTGTGCGCGGCGGCGGCGGTCGGCACTCTTCGCGTCCTCTATATACAGAGCCCGATCGAAGAGGCTCGCCGTGGCGCGGCGGCTGCGCTGCCCGCCGTGACCGCGCTCTCGACCGCCGGCGCGGTGCTCTTCTGCGTCCTGATCGCGGGCTACGGCGTGCTCGGGTACCCGATCCTGGGGCTGGCCGACCAGGGGGCCGAAGCTTTGGGGCTCCGCTAGCCCCTCCCCAGGAAATGGGGAGGAGCAGGGACGTTTAGGTAAACTCCCGGCCAGAGAACTCAGCACACGTCGCAGAAAGCGTCCTGGAGGTCCCGCCCTGACCGCGCGCAAGAGGCGTGCTCGCGTGCGAGCGCGCAGCCGCCGACCCACCAAGGAGCGCTCGCACCACTGGCTGCTGCGGTTTTCCTTGATCTCGCTGATCATCGCGGCGACGGCGACCCTGCTCGGCACCGGGGCGACGATCGGGATCGTCGACTACTTCGCCGGCGACCTGCCGTCGATCGATGCCATCCAGACGGCCAACCTCAGCCAGACGACTCGCATCCTGGACCGCAACGGCAACCTGATCGAGGCCCTGTACCACGAGAACCGCACGGTGGTGCCGCTGGACAAGATCAGCCTCTACCTTCAGCGCGCGACCATCGCGACCGAGGACCGGACCTTCTATGACAACTCTGGCGTGGACTACCGCCGCCTGGCGATCGCGATCCTGTACGACCTCACCCATCGGACGTCGGCGCAGGGCGGCTCGACGATCACGCAGCAGGTGGTCAAGAACGACGTGCTCGACACCGAGGAGGCGCAGAGCCGGACGATCAGCCGCAAGTTCCGCGAGCTGCTGCTGGCCGAGGAGATGGAGCGGCGCTACACGAAGCGGCAGATCCTCGAGCTGTACCTGAACACCATCAACTACGGCAACGGCGCGTATGGCGCCGAGGCGGCCGCGGAGACTTACTTCCGTGTCCACGCGAGCGAGCTTTCGTGGGCACAGGCGAGCTTCCTCGCCGGCCTGCCCCAGGCGCCGAGCGACTACGACCCGTTCGGCACGTCCGATGAGCTCGATGCCTCGAGGGCGAGGTGGCGGCAGGTGCTGGACGGCCTGGTCACCGTCGGCGACCTGAGCCGCACGCAGGCGGACCAGATCTACGGCAGCGACCTGGTGGCGAAGATGGTCGCGGCCCGCAAGCTCCTGCCCGCCGCGCACAGCCCGCTCACAGCGCACTTCGTCGACTACGTCGTCCAGTACGTCAAGAAGAGGTATGGCGAGCAGGCGCTGTATGAGGGCGGTCTGACCATCACGACCACCCTCGACCTGGGCACGCAGGCGATGGCGGACAAGTGGGTGAAGGCCGGCGTGCGCACGTACGCGAAACGCGGCGTGAACACCGGGGCGATGCTGGTACAACAACGCGGGCATCCGCGGCCAGATCAACCTCACGGGCATGGACCCGTTGGGCTGGCGCGGGGTCGGCTCGTCGTTCAAGGTCTACACGTACGCGGCCGCGCTGCAGGCAGGGCTGGTCACGCCCGCGACGCTGTTGAACGACCAGACCGGAGTGATCGGCGGGCACACGTTCAGCGACTGGGACGGCAAGCACGAGGGCTACATCACGATGCGCGACGCGCTCGCGCAGTCGCGCAACCTGCCGGCGCTGTGGACGTACTCGCAGGCGGGCGGCGACCGCGTGGTCTCGCTGCTCCATTCGTTGGGCGTGAGCGCCCAGATCGAGAACCCGGCGGGCGTGTCGACGACGCTCGGCCATGACGCGCTCTCCATGGCCGAGCATCTCGCCGCGTACTCGGCGTTCGACAACGGCGGCTACCGGGTGACCCCGTCCGCCGTGCTCCGGATCACGAATGCGAGCGGCAAGGTGCTCGAGGCCTTCGATGCGAACTTCGGACACGTGCAGGTCGTCAGCCCCGAGCTGGGTTACGTCATGACCGACCTCCTGCGCGGGCCGGTGAAGCTGTACCTCGGCGGCCTGGGTGGGCGGGCGGTAGCGGGCAAGTCGGGGACGACCGAGGCGTACACCGGGTCGATCTTCATCGGCTACACGCCAAACCTCGCGGTTGCCGCCTCGCTGATGCACATCAACGACGGTCCGAAGTGCAACTCGGGATACGCGTACCTCGCGACGAACTTCCCACCGTCGGGCTGGCAGTGCCCGACGTCCGTGCTGTTCGGCGAGAACGTCGGCGTCACCGTCTGGAAGCCATTCCTCGAGGAGTACTACGCGAAGCGCGCGTGGCCGCCGATGTGGACGCCACCTCCAGGGGTGGTCACCCGCCACGTGTGCGCGTACGACGGCGGCTACATCTCGAGCGGGGGCTACAACGAGATCTTCCTCAAGGGCATTGCGGAGCCGCGGTTTCCGTGCGGCGCGAACCCGTACCCGGGGGAGCCGCCATACGTGCCACCAAAGCCTTCGCCGTCTCCCGCGGCTTCGCCGCAACCCTCGCCCTCGCCACACTAAGTGGCCGACATGCGGCTCAACCGGACCGGCGTGGTCGCCGGGATCATCTACCTCGGCGCCGGCTTTGCGTGGCTCGTGCTCGGCGCGCCGGACAACCCGTGGCTGGTGGGCGCGTGGCTCGTCATCGTCGCCGTGGCCGGGGCGTTCATACCGGGTGAGGCCAATCATGTGTCGCTGGCGCGCGCCTACCTCGCCGCGCCGGCGTTCGTGTACGCGCTGGCCGGGCAGTACGGGTTCCTCGCCGTGGCGGTCGCGGTCGCCGGCCTCACCGACCTGGTGGATGGCACCGTCGCGCGGCGCTTCGCTCATCCGTCCAACTTCGGTGGTGGGCTGGATCCGGTGGTCGACGGGCTTTTCATGGGGGCGCTCTGCATCGGGCTTGCCCTTGGCGGGGCGTTTCCGCTGTGGCTGGCGCTGGTCGTGATCGCGCGCTACCTGCTGCCCGCGCTAGGCGGCGCGGTGCTGCTCGCCATGGGGCAGCGGCCGCAGCTGCGCCACACCCTGACAGGGCAGGTGTCGACTTCGCTGATCCTGGTGCTCGTCGGCGGGGTGTGCCTCCTGCGCGGCCTGAACCAGGATCCTTCTGGTTTGGTGGACGCCGCGGAGGTGGTGATCCCGATCGCCACCGTGGCCACGTACGCGCACCTGGCCTGGGCGCTCACCCGCCCGGCCGGGGTGGTGGATGCCGGGCAAAAGGGGGTCCCCGCGAAATCACGGCGAAGCCTCTGATTTCGTGGGGGGCCTTAGACTAGGCGACGGTCGCGCTAAGTGGGGTGCTGGCGGTACCCTGCACCGGCAATCCGCCTTAGCCGGACCGAATTCCGTCGCTGAGGTCAAGGTTTTCAGAACCGGCCGCGGCAAACGGCGTTGAAGGTCGGGACCTGCGCAGCCC
>VBJE01000192.1 GCA_005879675.1 Chloroflexota bacterium | reverse complement strand
ACTGGCGCACTTCTGGTGGTCGGGCTGGCTCTGCTCCTGCCGCTGATCTGGGCGCTGCTGGCATCGTTTGGTGTCACGCCTGACAACAACACCCGACCGCCTTCATGGATGGGATCGCCGACCCTTGACCATTTCTCAGAAGTAGGCGCAGCGGAGCCGGCATTCTGGCAGGAGCTCGCGACCAGCACCTCGCTGGCGGTGGGCGCGACCTTCCTTACCGTCGCCGTGTCGTTCATGGCCGCTTACTGCCTTGCCCGCGTGCGATTTCGCGGCGATCGCCTCATCTCCCAGCAGTTCCTGGTCCTGGCGAGCCTACCCGTGATGGCTTATGTGATCCCGCTCAGCGACCTCCTGCGCCGAGTCCATCTGCTCGACACCCTTCCCGGAGTGATGCTCGCCGAGAGCGCCGTCACCTCGCCTTTGGCGGTCTTCGTGCTGTACGGCGCGATCGCCCAGCTGCCGGCCGACTGGGAGGAGGCTGCCGTCATCGATGGCGCCGGGCTGCCGCGCGTCCTCGCCCAGGTGGTGCTTCCGATTCTGGCGCCCACGGTCCTGGCGACCGCGATCGTGCTGTTCGTGCTCGACTGGAACATGCTCCTCGTGCCGTTGGTGCTCACGGGCGGCGAGGTGAAGACGGTGCCGGTCGCCATGAGCGACTTTTTCACCTTCGAGCGCGAGCTCGACTGGCCCACCGCCGCGGCTGCGCTCATGGTCTCGCTCCTGCCGCTCGCGGCCCTGGTCGCTATCTTCCACCGCGCCCTTGGGCGATTTCGGTTGCCCGGGCAGAGGAGCTAGACATCGGATGACTCAGGGGCAAACTGCCAATTCGAGCCTTGACAAACCGTCTCTGACCCGCTAAACATCCCATATTCAAGGAGTTTGGGCCCCTGGCCCTGTCCAACCGGCTTACTCGGATTAGAGGGGAGTTGAGCACATGAGTCGACACCTGGCGAAAGTCCTGGTCCTGGTGGTGGGAGCCGCCATGCTGGCGGCCTGTTCCAACGGACCGGCGACCTCCTCGAACAACAAGTTCAGCGGGGTGACGGTCCGAGTCGTTACGTTCACCGGACCGCAGATCGCCGAGCCGCTGCAGCGGCGCGCGCCCGACTTCGAGAAGGCGACGGGCGCCAAGGTCCAGGTGATCACCGTGCCCTTCTCCGACCTCTACCAGAAGATCCTCACCGACTTCGCGACCAAGACGAACTCCTACGACGCGATGGTGTTCGACCCGCAGTGGATGGGCGACTACGTTCCGCCCGGATACCTCGAGGACCTCACCGACCGTGTGCAGGGCGATTCCACGCTGCAGTGGAACGACATCGCGCCGTTCTTCCGCGACTTCAGCGCGACTTTCAAGGGCCGCGTCTACACGATCCCGCTCGACGGCGACTTCCAGATGGTCTATTACCGCAAGGACATCCTCGACAAGGACGGCGTCAAGCCGCCCGAGACGTGGCAGGACTACATCAGTATCGCTCAGCGCTACCAGGGCAAGGACCTGAACGGCGACGGCAAGGCCGACTATGGCTCCTGCCTGGCGATGAAGCGCAGCGCACAGTCGTACTGGGCGTGGATCTCGATCGCCTCTGCGTACCTGCAGAGCCAGGGCACCAAGCAAGGCGCCTTCTTCAACCTCAACGACATGCAGCCGCTGACCAACAACCCGGCCGCCGCCGCGGCCCTCGGTGTCTACAAGACGCTTTCCAAGATCGGCCCGCCCGACCAGCTGAACAATGACGTCGGCGATTCGCGCGGCCTGTTCGTCACCGGCCGCTGCGCGCTCTCCCTCGACTGGGGCGACATCGGCACGCTGGCGATCGACAAATCCCAGTCGAAGGTCGCGGACAAGGTCGGCGCCGTGATCCTGCCCGGGTCGAAGCAGGTCCTGGACCGCTCGAGCGGCCAGCTGGCCGACTGCAACTCGACGCTCTGCCCCTACGCGACCAACGGCGTGAACCACGCTCCGTTCGCGGCCTTCGGTGGCTGGTCCGGCGCGATCAACAAGGCCTCGTCCTCGAAGGTGAAGGACGCCGCCTTTGCATTCCTCTCCTACATGTCCGCGCCGGCGCAGTCCAGTGTCGACGTGACCCTTGGCAAGACAGGTTTCAACCCGTACCGCACCTCGCACTTCACGAACCAGGGCGTGTGGACCGCAGCGGGAATGAGCGAGCAGGCGGCCAAGGACTACCTGGGCGCCATCCAGTCCAGCCTGCAGAGCCCGAACATGGTGCTCGACCTTCGCATCCCGCAGACCTCTTACTACCAGCAGACCGCTCTTGACACCGCCCTCGCGCAGTTCCTCGCCGGTGAGCTCGGGGTCCAGCAGACCATGGCCCAGATCACCACGCAGTGGAACAAGAAGACGGACGAGATCGGACGCCAGTCTCAACTCGACGCCTACAAGGCAAGTCTGAGCGTCACCAAGTAACGACCGGGCGTGTGGCGGCGAGGCGCTGAGCCTCGCCGCCCTCCCGGCTGACGAAGCCATTTGGAAGAAGAGGACCTCTCTAAAGTGAGCGGCTACGTGTCGACCCGCGGCTTCCGTGCGGCTGCCTCGAGATGGCGCCCCATCGGCGCGAGGCTCGACCGCGTGGCCGGGGCAGTGTTCATCCTTCCCGCGGTCGTTGTCATCCTCGCGTTCTCGATCTTTCCGCTCCTGGCGTCGCTGTACGTCTCCCTCACGCGGTTGGGCTTTACCGAGGGCGGCGTCGACCTGAAGTTCGTCGGCTTCGACAACTACGCCAAGCTCCTGGTCGGCATCGACCACGACCACTTCCTGGGCCTGGCCGGCTCGCCGACGCCGGTGAGCGTCCTGCTCCTGGCCGCCGCCTATGCGTTGATCGCGCTCCTGCTGTACCGCTACGTCCGCGGGCCGAACCGCACCGCGGGTGGCCTGGCCGGCAGGATCGTCACCGCCCTGGTGGCGGGGGCCCTGCTGTGGCTCGTGGTCACGACGATCGCGACCAGCGGGCGTCCCGGCACGCTGGTGGTGACGATCGTCTACGTCGCCGTCGACGTCACGGTGCAGTACCTGCTGGGCCTCGGCCTGGCCTTGCTCGTCGTCCAGCACCTGCCAGGGCGGCGTTTTTTTCGGGTCGTCTTCCTGCTGCCGATGATGATCACGCCGGTGGGCGTGGCGTACCTCTTCCGGATGCTCACCGACACGAGCAAGGGCCCGCTGTATCCCCTGTGGGAGCACTTCGGCCTGACCGACGTGTCGTGGGTGACGAACCCGTGGGGAGCCCGGCTGGCCGTGATGATCGGAGACGTCTGGCAGTGGACCCCCTTCATCTTCATCGTCCTGCTGGCGGCGATCGAGACGCTCCCCCACGAGCTGGTGGAGGCGGCGGTCGTGGACGGCGCGAACCGCTTGCAGGTGTTCTGGCGGATCACGTTTCCGCTCATCCTGCCGGCGAGCTCGACCGTCGTTCTCATCAGGCTCATCGAGGGGTTCAAGATCGTCGACCTGCCCAACGTGCTTACCAACGGAGGGCCGGGCACGGCGACCGAGTCGCTCACCCTCCATGCGTACACGATCTGGCGCGCCCTCGACATCGGGGGGTCAGCCGCGGTCGCCTACATGCTGCTGATCGTCGTCACCTTTGTCGGGGTCAGCTACGTCAACCTCTTTCGCCGTCGCGTGACGGCGATGGCCTGACCGTGGCATTCCTGCAGTGGCGACAGAGGTCCGTCTCTGCGAGCACGATCTCGCTGCCCACCATGGTCGTCTCTTACGTGCTGCTGCTCGCCTGGGCGTTCGTCGTGCTCTTCCCGCTGTACTGGCTCGCCATCACGTCGCTGAAGACACCTCTCGACGTCAACGGCGGCCCGTTCTACGTTCCATTCCGGGACTTCCAGCCCAACCTCGATAACTGGCGATACATATTCGTCGACCTGGGGGAGGACACCTTTCGTCCCTACCTGAACACGGTCGTGGTGGGGCTGACGAGCACGACCATCACGGTGCTGCTCGGGGCGATGGCCGCGTACGGGCTCGTGCGCATGCGCTACCGCGTGAGCCTCGGCGCGATCGGCTCGTTCGTTGCCGGGGTGGCGCTCACAGTCGCGGCGATCGTCGCGCACGTGCCGTGGCCCGTCGGCGCGGCGGTCGGATTCGCGCTGTTCCTCCTTCTGCTGAACACCCTCGCCAGGCGCTCGAAACGAGGCGTCGGGAACGACGACATCGCCTTCTGGATGATCTCGCAGCGCATGCTGCCCCCGGTCGCGGTCGTGATCCCGATCTACATCTTCTTCCAGCAGCTCGAGCTGCTGGACACGTGGGCCGCCCTGATCATCGCCTACGTCGCCTCCCATCTCCCGATCGTGGTGTGGCTGATGCGTGACTACTTCCAGAGCGTGCCCATCGAGCTGGAGGAGAGCGCCGCCATCGATGGCGCGTCTCCTTACCGCATCTTTCGCTCCATCGTGCTGCCGCTGTCTGTGCCCGGGCTGGTGGCGACCTTCCTGTTCGTGCTCGTCTTCGCCTGGAACGAATACCTGATCGCCCTGTTCCTGACCAGCGCCAACGCGCAAACGCTGCCCCTGACGGTGGCCGCCCAGA
>VBJE01000191.1 GCA_005879675.1 Chloroflexota bacterium | reverse complement strand
TTGGCGGCGTTCGCGCCGATAGCTTTGATCGTCCTGTTCCTGATCTGGGCCACGGCCCTCGTGCTCGGGTACGGCCTCCTCCTCTACGGCTTGCGCGCCGAGTTCCGTCCCGAGCTGGCCGACTTTCCGGAAGCCTTCTATGTCTCAGCATCGACCCTGGTGCCGCTCGCGTACGGCGACTTCGTGCCCGAGCAGGGCTGGGCGCGCGCGCTGATCGTTCTCGAGAGCGCCAACGGCGTCGCCTTCGGCGCCCTGGCGATCACGCTGCTCTTCGAGCTCTACGGATCGTTCCGGTCAAGGGAGGAGGCGGTGGTGGCGCTGGACGCGCTCGCGGGCGCGCCGGCCTCAGCCGTCCAGCTGCTGGAGACCGCGGCCGGTCCGACCATGGACGGCAAGCTCCGGGAAACGTTCGACGAGTGGCAGAAGTGGGCCGCGATGGTCCTGGAGAGCCACCTCGCATACCCGCTTCTGATCTACTTCCGGTCGAGCCACGACAACGAGGCCTGGATCAACTCCTTCGGCGCGGTCATGGACGCGGCGGCGCTCGTCCTCAGCTCGGTCGAGGGCGATCAGTCCGCCGGCAGCGCGAAGCTGATGTTCACGATCGGCAACCACCTGGTCGAGGACGTCAGCTGGCTGCTGTTCCGCAATCCGGGCGACGCCGAGGCGATCATCGAGCGCGAGGAATACGCGGCCGCGATCGTGCGCCTGAAGGCGGCCGGTTACCGCGCCCTGGACGGCGATGCGCACTGGCAGAAGTTCGCCAAGATGCGCGCCAAGTACGCGATGTTTCTCAACCGCATGGCCCAGCTGCTGTCAGCGCCGCCCGCGCCCTGGGTCGGAGATCGGTCCTACCTGCCGCACCGCCAGTCGCGACGCCGCCGCCCCGCGCCGAAAGCCGCTAGCTGATCAGCCCGAGCTCGCGGGCCTTGACGACGGCCTCGAGCTTGGAGTGCACGGCAAGCTTGCTGCCAAGGCCGCGGATGTGCGTCCTCACGGTCGTGTAGCTGATCCCCAGCTCGGCCGCGATCGCGCGGCTGGGGAAACCCTCCGCCATCAGCCTCAACACCTCCTTCTCGCGCGGCGTCAACCGCTCGAGCTGAGCCTCGATCGCCTTTCGCTTCGCCAGCAGGGTGGCGATGGTCCGGGGCGTGATGAGCATCCTTCCGCGGGCGACATCCCGGATCGCGGCCACCACCTCGGCCGCCGCGCGCGACTTGTGCAGGAACGCGCTGGCGCCTGACTGGACGGCGGCGAATCGCGCGGCCTCGGTGTCCTCGCGGGTCAGGAAGATCATCTTCGACGCCGGCCGGATGCTCCGGATGGCGGCCGCGGCATCAGGCCCCATTCCGTCGGGAAGGCGGAAGTCCAGCAGCACCACGTCGGGGTTCAGCTCGGTGGCGGCGGCGACGCACTCGGCCACCGTGCCGACGTTGCCGACCACGCTCATGTCGGCCTGGTCATTGATCAGCGCCGCCAATCCCTCCGCGACGACGCGGTGGTCCTCGACGATCAGCACCCTGGTGATGCCGGCGGAGCCAGAGCCCTGAGGCTGTTCTGGCAGCGCGGCGGAGGGATCGGCTGGAGGCACATTGGATTAACCGCCTTGCATGCGGCAATACCCATGAAAAGGCATGTGAAGGGCGTGAAGAAAAGGAAAGGGCCGGCGCTGCGCCGGCCCTCCAAGTAGACAGGTCTCCGCGCTTGGGTTTAGCCGAAGAACACGTACACCCGGTTGATCAGGTCCGTCCGCTGGGTCGCCGTTCCATAGCCCTCGAACGGGAAGGCGAGGAACACGACCTTGTAGGTGCCGCTGAACTGGAGGGCGTCGGGCTGGGCGCTGTCGTCGGTGAAGATGACCTGCGCGGTTCCGTTGGGCGTGATCTCGTCCTCGAAGTCGTTGCCGAGGACTGCGTTGCTGTAGGCGACCGTGCCCACGCCGTTGGTCAGCGTGCCGGCCACGCCGGTGACGTGCTTGGTCGCCTTGTCGTTCTGCGTTTCCAGGCCGTCCCAGCTGATGTGGAGGTAGTCGTGGACGAAGGACGTCGTGCCGCCGGACTGGTCGAGCAGGTCCTGGCCGGAGACGAACAGGTTTCCGCCTCCGTCGAGGTAGGACTTGAGCTCGGACTCGTACGGACCGAGAGGTGACGGGTAGCTGTTGCCCGTGAACCAGACGACGTACTTGAAAGACTTCAGGAAGTTGAGCGGCAGGTTCTTGTCGGACTCCAGGTCCCAGACCTGGAACGACTTGCCGGCCGCCGCCAGTGCGTCGGTGTAGTACTTCTGCACGTCGACGGGCGTGGTGGAGAACGAGTCGTCGTCCACCACCAGGGTGTCCACGGCGACCGCCTTCGTGGTCACGGTGCCTGATGCGCTCACCGCCGAGCTTCCAACCGAGGTCGCGGTCACCGTAGCCGTGCTCGTCGCCCCGTCGGCCGCGCTCGCGGGCACGTCGACCTTGACGCACACGTTGGTCGAGTCGCCGGAAGCGACGCTTCCGGTCGTCGTCAACGGCGTGGTGCAGGTGGAGTCGAGGAAGCTGACCGGGAAGGTGCCGCCGCTCGACGTCATGTTGTAGCTGTCTGCGCTGAAGCCGGAGTTCGTGAGCGTCACCTGGTAGTTGACGCTGTGGCCGACGCGGGCGCCGTCCAGCTGGCTGGCCGGCGAGAGCGTGACCCGGTACAGCGGCGCGATGGGAGTGACCACCGGCGAGCCGGAGGTCGACGGGCCCTGCGCGGACGTGGCGCCGTATCCGTCGTCGACGATGGAGGCGACCCCGGCCTTCAGGCCGGGATCGATCTTGACGGTCAGGTGGACCGTCACGCTGCCGGCCGATGGCACGGACAGCCCTGACCACTTGACGGTCCCGCCGACGTTCGCCCCGCCGTTGTCGGCGGACACGAAGCTCGTGTTGGCGGGGATCGGGTCGCTGATCGTCACGCCGGTGGCCGCGACGTTGCCGATGTTGCGCAGCTTGATCGAATAGTCGATGTTGCTTCCGCCGCGCACGAGCTTGCCGGAGTCAGCCTTGGAGATGACGAGCGCCGGGGCCTGGACCGTGTCGGTCATGCTCCACGCGCCGCGGCCGTGCGTGCCCGCCCCGATGACCCGGTCGTAGCTGTCGAGGTCGACCTGGTCGACCGCGACCGCCGGGAAGCCGGTGCCCATCAGGGCCCAGTGCGCGCCGCCGTCGTAGGTCACGAACGGGCCCACGTCGGTGGCGGCGTAGAGGGTGTTGGGGAACGAGGGGTCCAGGGTCAGCGAGTTGACCGGGGCGTCGGGCAGGTTGCCGCTGACGTCGGTCCACGACTGGCCCGCATCCGTGGTCTTGAAGACGTGACCGGGCTGGTGCGGCGTGGCCGCGTTGAACCCGTTGTAGCCGAGGTACGCGATGCGGTAGTTGCTCTGGTCGACCGCGATCCACGCGACCGGCCGGTTGGGGAGCGAGTGCTTGTCGCCCGCGCCCTGGCTGTGGAGGTCGAGCCGCGTCCATGCCGGGGAGTCATTGACCATGGCGTCTGGGCTGAAGTAGACGAAGCCGTCGTCGGAGCCGGTGTAGACGCCGGTCCCGCCGCCGATCCCGATGGCGGAGATGAAGCATCCGCGTGCGCCGTTGGGCGCCGCGCCCGTGCATCCGCTCGTCAGGTCGCCGCTGATGGCCCTGAAGTGAACGTCGGCGGCGTTGGCAGCCTTGGCGTTGTCGGTCCGGTAGAGCCGGTAGGTGCCGGTGAAGAGCTTGTTGGTGTTCTGCTGGTTGAGCGCGACCGGGATGTAGAACTCGGAGCGGTCGCCGGTGTTGATGCCGCTGAGGATC
>VBJE01000239.1 GCA_005879675.1 Chloroflexota bacterium | reverse complement strand
ACGAAGTTGGTGGCGCCCATGCCCGTGGCATCGCCACCGTCGAAGTGCCCGTACACGGCGTCGATCCCCTTGACGATGAAAGGCTGATCGTTGGGCGCGCCGGGCGCGTATATCCGATTGCCGATGACACGAAAGCTCGCCGAGCTCGCGTCGACGATCGACGACTGTCTGGTTGCACCGGCGACGATGGTCGGAATCGCCACGTCGGAGCCAACGAGCGCGACCAGCGCAACGCCAATGCAGGCACGCAGAAACCATTGCCGAGACTTCGGACCCAATGTTCACCCCTTGGACGGAGTCCCATCTTGTTGGGGCTGCGTCGTGAGCCGGAATTTACGGTTCGCTTACAGGCCTGGTTCTCTTAGGAACGGCGTCGGCTGGGCTATCTTGCCCACAGAGCCGGGCGGGACCTCCGCTAGCGAACTTGCGGTCTCGTGCTCGGAGGTGCGGCGGCGTCCGCTCGATCGGACATCGTTGAGGGCCGACGCAGCTCGCTCAGCACCGCTGGCAGCGTGCGTGCGACGATCTTGAGGTCGAGCCACGCCGAGCGCTCGCGCACGTAGCGCACGTCGAGCTCCAGCATCTGAGGCGCCGAGAGCCGGTCACGTCCGGAGACCTGCCACAGGCCGGTGATGCCCGGACGCACGGCTTCGCGTTCGAAATGCCAGCCGTCGAACCGAGAGCGCTCATACTCCATGAGCGGCCGCGGACCCACGAAGCTCATCTCTCCCTTCATGACATTCCACAGCTGTGGGAGCTCATCCAAGCTGCTGCGCCTGAGGAAGCGGCCCACCCTCGTCACGCGCGGGTCCGCACCTGATTTGTATCGGCGGCCTTGCGGTCGCCCCTCGAACCAGTCCAATGATGCCTGGCGGTGCAGGGCCTGACTGGTGCCGTCGTTCATGGTGCGGAACTTGACCAGCGTGAACGGCACACCGTGGCGGCCGATCCGACGCTGCCGGTACAGCGCGGGGCCGGCACTGTCGAGATGAATCAGGACGACGATCATGCCCATGACCGGGGCCAGGACGACCAGCATGGCCGCCGCGATGACCACGTCAAAGGCCCGCTTGGCGGGATCGCTCATGCGGGGACTCGTGTCCGGTGGCGGCTCCCACGAAACCATTCGATCTCCCCCTCCAGGCCCGCGGCCAACGGTGTCGTGGCGACAAAGCCGAGGACCGACGCGGCGCGTGACACGTCGCAGATCGTGCCTCCGCGCTCCGATACCAGGTGGTTCTCGGCCGGCGTGACATCTCCGCCGCATATCCTCAGGATCAGCTCCGCGAGTTCCCTGGGCGTGTGGCCGGCGCCCGTACCGATGTTGAACGTTCCATCCGCGTGCGAGGAAAGCGCGCGGACGAATGCCTCAGACACGTCGCCCACGTGAATCAGGTCGAAAGGCTCTCGGCCATGCCCGTCCAGGGTGGGTGTCCGGCCCTTCACGGCGGCGCGGATGAAGTTCGGGATGGCTCGGCTCACCGTCTCGCCCGGCCCGTAGACGGTGGCCAGGCGAAGGATCGCCGCGCGGCGGTCGTTCAGGTTTGACCACTGCCGAATCCAACTCTCCTGCTCGAGCTTGACCAGCGCGTACGGTGACACCGCGCCTCCAACCGGTGCACTCTCGGTCACCCCGCGCGCGGGCGGCGTGTACACGGTCGTGGTGCTGGCAAAGCACACATGGCGGACGTTCGCGGCCTGCGCCGCGACAAGGACACGGATGGTGGGCAGCAGGTTGGCCAGAACCTCGCCCGCAAGCTGCTCCCAGAGGCTGCGGCCGCTCGGGCGCCTGTAGTAGAGGTGGACGATCGAGTCACACCGCCGCAGGGCCCGGCCCAGCGACCGATCGTCGAGGAGGGCGCGGGGCCAGTAGCCCACCGCGCTTGAGTCGATCAGCCCGCGGATCTCGGGCCGCTGGGTCGAGGTCGGCCCGAGAATCTCGACGTCCGCGCCCTCGCCGAGCAGCCCCGCAATCAGGTGGGAACCGATAAAACCACCACCCCCGGTGACACCAACGCGACGGCCGGCTAGGCGGGCGCCGTCGAGGCTTCCCAGTTCCGGATCTCCTCGATCCTGTTCACCGGCGCGACCGCGGGATGACCGTCCAGCCAGCGGAGGTATCGTTCGAGACCTTCCTCGATTCTGACCGTCGTTTCGAAACCGAGCACGTCCCTGGCCCGGTCGACGTTGGCATGGTGCCGCCGCACGTCGCCGGGGCGCGCGTGCAGGTGGACGATCGGCGACCGCGAGCCTGTCACCTTGCGGATCAGCTCGGCCAGACGCCGCACGCTGACCTCCTCGCCCCTGGCGATGTTGACGCAATCGCCCACCAGCTGGTCGCACTCTCCCGCCATGACGATGCCGCGCACGGTGTCTTCGACCCACGTGAAGTCACGGGTCTGACCGCCATCACCGAAGATCGCCATCGGGCGGCCGGCGAGAGCCCGCTCCACGAATCGCGGGATGACCTCGCCGCTCGGTCCCTCGATGTGAGACCGCGGACCGTAGGCGTTGAATGGGCGCACGATGACTGCCGGCAGGCCGTACGCGTGGTAGAAGCTGAACGTCATCGCCTCACCGGCGAGCTTGGTGGCGCCGTAGGGCGTCGTCGGGAGGGTCGGATGGTCCTCGTCCATGGGGACCCAGCGCGCGCTCCCGTAGACCTCCGACGAGGAAACGTAAACGAAGCGCTCGACGCCACAGTCGCGGGCCGCGAGGAGCACCTCCAGGGTGCCCGTGGCGTTGACGTGGTGGGTGCGAACTGGGTCTGACAACGACACGCGCAGGCACACGGTCGCGAGGTGGAAGACGACGTCGGCCTGTTCGACGGCGGCCCGAATGGCCTTGCGGTCGGCGACGTCCGCGCGGATCACACCGACGGGTCCGGTGGCTCCCAGGTTGTTCTCGCTGCCCACCGAGAAGTCGTCGAGCACCGTGACGCGGTTGTCGCGCGCCAGCAGGTCGGCAAGGTGGCTGCCGATGAAGCCGGCACCGCCGGTGACCAGGACACGCTTGCCCCTGATCAGCAACGCGCGCTCCCGCCTGCGAACACCGCCACCCATGCCACATTGATGACGTAACCAAAAGAGCCGCCACTCCTCAATAGGTGGATGGTCGAGGCCCGGATGATGAGTACCACGTGGCATAGGACGAAGTCCCGGGCTCCGCCGTGTGCGGCCATTCTCACCGCTGAAGGGCTGCACCTAGGGTTTGAACTGGGAGACGGCACCTGTGCGGCATCCGTCAGGCCGGCCGGTGACCCCGACTCCCGTCAAACGCATGCCAGAGCTCGACCGCGGCGCGAAGCATGAGTGGAGGAACCTCCGCATCCAGGCGGCCGTCCTGTTGGCTTACTGCCTGGTCACGGCGGTCCTCTCGCCGATGTCGCACACAGCTGCCGCCGCGGCGTCGTGCTCGATCACATTCGGCATGCATGAGACGAGCGCGCCGTGGGACCCCAACATGGCCACCATCCGCGAGCTCGACAGGCAGATCAACCGGCACTCGGCGATCGTGCACTGGTACGCGCAGTGGGGCGACGTCGGGTCAGGCGCGTTTGCGGCGAACCAGCCGTGGATGCTGAACGTGGTCCGCCACTACACCTCGGTTGGGGTCACCGGCGCGACGCCGCTCATCACATGGGAGCCATGGGGCCCCGCGCCATACACGGCCTCCAACAACACCTTTCCCCTCCAGGCCATCGCCGCCGGCAACTTCGACTCCTACATCGACTCCTGGGCGATCGGGCTCAAGGCCTACCAAGACCCGGTGATGCTCGACGTGTTTCACGAGATGGACGGCAGCTGGTACCCCTGGGGCTACGGCGTCAACGGCAACACGGCCGCCGACCTGATCGCCGCCTACCGCCACGTGCACGATCGGTTCGCGCTGGCGGGGGCGACCAACGTGCAATTCGTGTGGAACGTCAACTTCTGGAACTTCTCCGGCGTCGACCAGCGTGACTTCTACCCGGGCGACGCCTACGTCGACTGGATGGCGGTGGACGCTTACAACTGGGGCGCCGCGGGCGGGAGCAGCTGGGAATCGCTGGCTCAGGCGCTGAGCGACGTCAACGTCTACGACCGGCTTGCATCGCTGAATGCCGACAAGCCGATGATGCTGGCCGAGTGGGCCAGCGCCGAGCCCACCTCGGGCGACCCACCCGGTGTCACCAAGGGCCAGTGGATCATCGACGCTGCCCGATCACTCGCCATCCAGTTTCCGCGCGTCAAGGCGGTGGTTTGGTTCAACCGCACCGGCACACCGTTTGCGCTCGACTCGTCGTCGGATTCCATCGCCGGCGCCCAAACCGCGTTCGGCGGCTGCTGATGTTTGCCCAGCGGGCGCCGCTGGCACCCATGCCAAGGGACACATGGCCCATTTCCATGCGACCAGCCCCGGATTAGCTTCGAGGTATGTGGATCTTGACCCGGCTCCGTGCGCTGTTATTGGTCAGCATCTTTCTGGCCGCGACCGTTGATCCCCTGCTGGCTCATGCGGCAGCGCCCAATCTCGTCCAGCTCGAGAACTCGCAGCCGGGGACGACCGCCTGGATACTGGGTCCCACGGTCGCCGACGACGTCAACAATCAGATCAAGGGGTACGCCTCGGCGACGAGCGTCGCCCTGGGGTCTTCGATCACCTTCTATGTGACCGTCAACCCGGCGCAGACGTTCACGATCGACGTCTACCGAATCGGGTGGTATCAGGGCCTGGGCGGCCGCCTGATGGCGAGCAGCGGCCCGCTGGCAGGCACGCCCCAGACGCCATGCGCTGCCGACGCCACCACTGGCTTGATCGACTGCGGGTGGACCGCGAGCTACAGCCTCTTGGTGCCGCCCACCTGGACCAGCGGCGTCTTTCTGGCGCGGCTGATCAACTCCCTCGGCTATGAGAACTACGTCGTGTTCGTCGTGCGCGATGGACGTCCGGCCGACCTGCTCTACCAGATGCCTGTCAACACCTACCAGGCCTACAACGATTATCCGGATGATCACCTGACCGGCAAGAGCCTGTACGGGTACAACAGCTACGGGGCCAACACCATCGCCGGCACGCCACAGGCGGTCAAGGTCTCCTTCAACCGGCCCTATGCCGACAGCGGCGTCGCCGACTTCACCACCTATGAGATCGACTTCGTGCGTTGGGCCGAGGGCTCGGGCTACGACATCACGTACTCCACCGACGTCGACACTCATGAGAACCCCGGCCAGCTGCGATTGAGCCGTGGCTTCATATCGGTCGGGCATGACGAGTACTGGTCGATGGCGATGCGTGACGGTGTCGAAGCCGCGCGTGACGCCGGTGTCAACCTGGGCTTCTTCGGCGCCAACGACTCCTACTGGCAGGTCCGCTACGAGGCGGCCGCGAATGGAGTCGCGGACAGGACCCTTGTCTGCTACAAGGACCCGGGCCTCGATCCCGTGCAGGGTCCGACTGAGACGGTCCTGTGGCGCGATGTGAACCGGCCCGAGCAGTCGATGATGGGCATTCAGTTCACCTCAGAGGTCAACTGGGGCAACAACGTCCCCTACGTGGTGACGAACAGCTCGCACGTCCTGTACACCGGCACAGGCCTTGCGGACGGCGCCAGCGTGCCCGGGATCGTCGGCTACGAGATGGACCGCTCGATGGCGGAGTTTCCACTGCCCGCCGGCACCGGTTACACGCTTCTCTCGCATTCGCCCTTCGTCAACGGCAACGGTGTGGCGGACTACGCGAACTCGGTCGTCTACCGGGCGCCGAGCGGGGCCATGGTCTTCACCGCGGGCACCAGCTCGTGGGTGTGGGGGCTCGACAGCATCACCGGTCCCAACATGGATCCACGAATTCAGCAGGTAACCACCAACGTTCTTAACTCTCTAGCCGGCCTGGTCGTGCCGCTTACCGGTCAGCCGCTGACCACGACACCGACCACCCTCGTCGCCGGTCCCGGCACGCCCACGGGTCCTCTGCCCAGCCGGCCAGTCAACGCGACCGTGCCTTAGAGGAATGCGCATCACCGGCCGCCGGGTACGCGCCGTCATAGCCATATCGTTCTTATTGGCGATCGTCGCGGTGGCTCCGGCCGCACCCCCCAAACAGGTGGCGGCGGCCGACAACCCCGTCGTCGTCGAGAACCAGCAGACCGCCGGCGTGTCCAGCGGCTGGAGGCTCAACCAGTTCGCGAGAGACGACCTGACCCAGCAGATCAAGGGCTACGCCTCGGCGACAAGCGTCCTTCAGGGTGACAGCCTGAACCTGTACGTCACGGTCAACCCGGCGCAGACCTTCACCATCGACTTCTACAGGGTCGGGTGGTACGGCGGTGTTGGCGGTCGCCTGATGGGGAGCAGCGGTCCGCTCAATGGGGCGCCACAGGCGGCCTGCCCCGTCGTCGATGCCGGCACAGCGCTCCTCGCGTGCAACTGGTCGGTGAGCTACACCATCAACCCCGTGCCCAGCACCTGGACCAGCGGGGTCTACCTCGGCGTCCTCACCAATGCCGCCGGGTGGCAGAACTATGTGACGTTCGTCGTCCGGGACGATCGCCCTGCGGCATTCCTGTACCAGCAGAGCGTGACCACCTACGAGGCGTACAACAACTATCCGAACGACGGAACAGGCAAGAGCCTCTACAACTTCAACAGCTCCGGGGGGCAGCGCGCGTACAAGGTCTCCTTTGACCGTCCGTACTCCGAGATCTCAGACGGATCGGGACAGTTCCTCGCGTACGGCGAGGTCGACATGGTGCGCTGGCTGGAGAGGAACGGTTATGACGTCACCTACTCCACCGACGTCGACACCCACGCACGTGGCGGTGCGCTGCTGAATCACAAGGCCTTCTTCTCCGTCGCCCACGACGAGTACTGGTCGAAGGAGATGTTCGACGCGGCCGCGGCCGCTCGCGACGCCGGCGTGAACCTGGCCTTCTTCGGAGCGGATGCGGTGTACTGGCAGATTCGCTTTGAGCCGTCCACCGACGGCACCGCCAACCGGGTGATCGTCTGCTACAAGGACGCCGCCCTTGATCCGGTGCAGGGTCCGACCACCACGGTGAACTTCCGAAGCGCCCCGGTGAACCGCCCGGA
>VBJE01000238.1 GCA_005879675.1 Chloroflexota bacterium | reverse complement strand
GCTTATCAACCTGAAAGCAGGCTGAAAAGCGTCCCCGGCGGCCGCACAAAAGCGGCGGCGAAGTTTTACATTGATGTTGTTCGGGTGGCCAAGGGGGGGCGGGCCCAAACGGTGGTGTTTCTCGGGGGCCTGGTGGGTTGACCTGACCTCCCTCTCACGGCCACGTTGGCGCGGGCCCAGGCCCGCAGGGGGGAGTGCTCATGGAGATCGATAGACCGCCACCGTCCCAGCCCTCCGGGCGCTCGGAGGCAGCGCTGGGAGAGGGTGGGCCACCGGGCGAGGACGTCGCCTACTGGGAGGGGCTCGAGCACACCGAGGAGTTCCGGCGGCTGGTGGCGGCGCGAATGCGCTTCGTGCTCCCGGCGACCGCCTTTTTCCTCGCTTACTACTTCTTGCTGCCGCTCCTCAACGGCCTGGTTCCCAACCTCATGCGCACAGACGTCATCGGCCACGTCAACGTCGCCTACCTGTTCGCGCTGTCGCAGTTCATCGTCGCCTGGCTGCTCGCGGCGTTCTACATCCGGCGCGCCAACTCCGTCTTCGACCGCCTGGCCGCCGCGGTGCGGGACCGCGCGACCCGGGGCAGGAGGGTCACGCCATGAACCTGACGCTCACGCTGTTCTTGATCGTGGTCGGGATCACGCTCGTGATCACCGGCTGGGCCGCGCGGAGGACGCGAACCACGGTCCAGTTCTGGGCCGCGGGCAGGGGAATCACCGGGTGGCAGAACGGCCTCGCGATCGCGGGCGACTACATGAGCGCCGCTTCGTTCCTGGGCATCGCGGGGCTGATCGCGTTCAACGGCTACGACGGATTCATGTACTCGGTCGGCTGGCTCGTCGCCTACCTGACCGTGCTGTTCCTGATCGCGGAGCCGATGCGCAACACAGGCAAGTACACGATTGCCGACGTCATCTCGTACCGGATGTCGCCCATACCCGTGCGGTCGGCAGCGGCATTCTCGACCGTCGCCGTGAGCGCCTCGTACATGATGGCCCAGATGATCGGCGCGGGCAGCCTCATCAAGATCCTCATCCCTAGCCTCGACACCGCCCTCAAGCCGTGGTTCAACTGGACGGTTCTGGGGACCAAGCTCGACCCCTCGATCACCCTCGTCGGCGCGCTGATGATGATGCTCATGGGCGGCGCGGTCCTGCTCAGCTTCCTCGTCCTGCTGCATTTCGGGTTCAACCTGGGCGGGTTCTTCGACGCCATCGCCGGCGTCAAGGACAAGGCCACGGGCTTGAACTTCACCGAGCCCGGCATCCTCTACAAGTACGGACAGAAGCAGGTCCTTGGCATCGACCTGGCGCTGCTCGACAACGTGTCGCTGGGGATGGCGCTCATCCTCGGCACGGCCGGGCTGCCGCACATCCTGATGCGCTTCTTCACGGTGCCCAACGCGAAGGCGGCACGCCAGTCCGTCGCCTGGGCGATGGGCCTGATCGGCTCCTTCTACATCATGACCACGTTCCTCGGCTTCGGCGCCGCAACACTCGTCGGCAAGGCCAAGATCTGCGCCACGGTCGCGCCCAACTGCAAGCCGAACAGCAACCTCGCCGCGCCTCGCCTCGCGGAGTACCCGCGTTCATCGCCGCGGTCGCGTTCGCGACGATCCTAGCCGTGGTGGCCGGCCTGACCCTTGCGGCGTCGGGCGCGTTCAGCCACGACTTCTACGTCAACGTCATCCGCACGCACCTCCTCCATGGCCATGTGAGCGAGCGCGAGCAGGTCCTCGTCGCGCGCATCACCGCGGCGCTCGTCGGCATCCTCTCCATCTGGCTCGCGGCGCGTGTCGGCGCCACCGCCAACGCGGCCGCGCTGGTGGCCGGAGTCGCGTTCGTGATCGCGTCGGCGGCAAACCTGCCGGCCATCCTGTTCACCCTCTTCTGGAAACGGTTCAACACGTGGGGCGCGGTCGCATCCCTCGTCGGGGGAAGCCTGGTCACGATCTGGCTCGTCGCCATCGGCCCGGGCTGGACGGTGCCCGCCAACCCGAACCCCGCCTTTCCGCTGCAGAACGTCGGCATCGTCAGCATTCCGATCGGGTTCCTGCTGGCGATCGCCGGCACCTACCTGGGCGAGCTGGTGCGAGCCGACCGCCTCGCCGACCAGAAGTTCCATGAGATCGACGTGCGCGCCCAGACAGGCCTGGGCGCCGAACCGGTTCCGGTCGGGTGAGTCTCTACCGACACGAGGGGAGCGGCGCGCGCCGCTCCCCCACCTCCGACACGTGAACCAGCACGACCTCGTCGGCCTGGCCGCGCTCGACGGGGCGTGCCTGCTCGCCGCGGCGATGATGCTGCGCTCCTGGTCTCGCCGCCGGACGCGGCCACCGCTCATCGCGGCCATCTTCGTGGTCGCGCTCGCGGCCGTCGCGAGCGTGCTCGTGGTCGCCGGCGTCACGTACACCCTCGTCGTCGGACCGACGTTCATCATCGCGCTGCTCGTGATCATGTACACCGCGCGTTACGAGCGGCGGTTGTCGGGACGCTGACCGCAATCGACATCCACCTCAGCCCGGGCTTCATCACCGAGTGGCTCGCGTAGACCCGCACGACCCCGGCGTAGAGGCCGCCCGCCGCCGCTCCGAGGAGGCCGGCGACGCGGCCGGCTCGCCGATCAAGGTGGGCAAGGGCCAGGTGCGGTTCGGCACCGCGAGCTGGACCGACCCGACGATGACCGCTCCGGGCGTGTTCTACCCCGAAGGCGCCCGCACGGCGGAGGACCGCCTCAAGTTCTACGCCAGCCAGTTCTCGATGGTCGAGGTCGACGCGACGTATTACGTGCTGCCCAACAAGCGGACGGCGGAAAGCTGGGTCGAGCGCACGCCGAAGGATTTCGTGTTCGACATCAAGGCCCACGCCCTCATGACGGGCCAGCCCACCGAGGTCTCGCGCCTGCCGAAGGCCATCAAGGAGGAGCTGCCGGACGAGCTGAAGGAGAAGAAGCGCATCTACCGCAAGGACATGCCGAAGGAGCTGCTCGACGGGGTGTACGCACAGTTCCGAGGAGCGCTCGAGCCGCTGCTCGAAGCCAAAAAGCTGGGTGCGGTCTTCGTTCAGTTTTCGAAGTGGGTGTTTCCTTCGAACGAGGCGCGCGAGCTGATCCTCGAGACTCGCGAGCGCCTGGGGCTGCCGATCGCGGTCGAGTTCCGCCATGGGAGCTGGTTCAACGAGAAGAACGCCGAGCGCACGGTGCGATTCCTGCAGGACAACAAGATCCCTTTCGTCGCCGTCGACGAGCCACAAGGCTTCAAGAGCTCGGTGCCACCGGTGGTCGTGCCGACGAATGCCGACCTGGCGGTTTTTCGGTTCCACGGCCGCAACGCGGAGAACTGGGAGAAGAAGGACATCCCGCCGTCAGAGCGATTCCGCTACCTGTACGACGAGGACGAGCTCGCCGACTGGACGCCGAAGATCGCCGTGGTGGCGAAGAGCGCCAAGCAGACGCATGTCGTCTACAACAACTGCTACTCGAACTATGGGACCACGAACGCGCGAGAGGCGGCGCGGTTGCTGGCGGAGATGCAGGGCTAAAGCTGCTTAAGCCCCTGCGCGCAAGCGCGATAAGGACGGCTCGCAAGCTCGCTTCGCCATCAGATTGCTCCCCAACCCTCTCCCCGAGGGGGAGAGGGAGTCTTTATAGGTGCTTTGCCATCCAGGCTTCGAGGTCGCGTCCGTCCCGCCACACCTGGGCCACGCGCTCGCGCGCCTTCGGCGTCGCGATCCACGCCTCGACCGGCCAGCGCTTCCAGTAGAACAGCCTCTTGTGGCGCAGGAGGTCTGCGCGCGGGTGGTCCTGCGGATACGGCGACGGAACGCGCTTCAGGTCCTGGCCCTCCACCTCGTAACCCTTCTTGCGCAGCGCGGCGACCAGGGCGACGAGCTGCTTGCCCGGCCGGTCGGCCGCGACCGCCTCGCGGAGGCGCTTGAGCTGGACATCGTCGACCATGTAACGCCCGCCGGCGGCCACGAGGCCTTCGGCGTCGAGGGCGACGTAACCGCCGCGCTCGACGTCGGCATAGATGTTCAGCTTGTAGGGCGACTTGTCGGCCGAGAAGCGGATGTCGCGGTTGGGCCGCGATACGCGGCGCGCTGGACCGAACTCAGGCTCGAGGTCGGCCAGGAGAGCGAGCATCGGCGCCTTGACGTCCTCCTCGTACTGGCCGCGATGGGCCTCGAACCAGAGCTTGTGGTTGTTGGCGCGCAGACCGAGGAAGAAGCCTTTGAAGTGGGCAGATTATCGCTGGCCGCGCTGAGCGGTGCGGCCACACCCACACCCATACACATATATAAGGAAAGGAGATGTAAAGCGCGCGCAACCGGTTTCTCGCCGCCCTGACACGTTGCCTTAGTAGACACAACATCACGCAGAGGAGAGGGAAGCGATGCCGATCACCAACGCGCAAGAGAAGTTCGTCCACGAGCTCGCTGACATGTACGACGCCGAGCATCAGTTTCTCGAGGCCATGGGCAGGATGCGGGAGATGGCCTCGGACGAGAGCTTGCGGATGATGCTCGAGGAGCACATGCAGCAGACCGAAGAGCAGATCCAGAATCTCGAGGAGGTGTTCGCCGAGCTGGGCGAGGAGCCGAAGCGGCAGGAGTGCATGGGCGCGAAGGGCCTGATCGACGAGGGAGCCAGGATGATGGAGGAGGTCTCTTCGCCAGAGCTTCGCGACTCCGTGATCGCCGGCGCGGCGACAAAGGCGGAGCACTATGAGATGGTCGGCTACGCCGACCTCATCGACGGCGCCGAGATGCTGAAGAAGCGCAAGGCGCTCAGGCTCCTGGAGCAGAATCGCGAGCAGGAGTCGTCCGCGGCGCGGAGGCTGGAGCGGATCGCTCCGAGGCTCGGCAGAGCGGCAGCGTGATCCTGGCCGCGATCGTGGCGGCCGGCGCGGCGTTCACCGGCCACTCGGGTGGTGGGTCGGGAGGCCTGCAGATCGAGCTGTGGCAGGTCATCAACCTTGTTGGAGCGCCACTGCTCGCGGTGCTCTTCGCCCAGCCCGTGATCGACGACTTGAAGGCCTGGTTCGCCTCCGAGCGGAATCGCGACGCCTAGCCTTTCACGGCCTCGCTCAAGGCTTGATGCGTTGATCGAACTCGGGGAAGTAGCGCGGGATCACGGCCAGGTCGAACTCGCGCAAGATCGAGCTCGCAGGCTCTCTCTCGAGGAGGAAGTCGAAGCTCCGTCGGACCAGCTCCTCGACCGGCCTCCCGTTGCCCCAGCGATCGAGATCCGCGCCGGCGACCTTGACCGTGTGCGCCGTCCGCCGGCCGTCGGCGTCGACCTCGACCTGGCACCGCCAACCGCCGCCGGCGGGCTCGCAGCGGACCGCGACCATCGGGCCCATCTTAGGGGCGGCCCAACGTCAGGGCGCCGACACCCGAAAGTGATACCAATTACTTAACAAAGGGTCCGCCCCGGTCACGATAATCCGACGACAGTGGCCAGCCCAGCGGCGCCCGACGACCTGCCGTGCTCCATCCTGGTCTACGACGGCGCCGGGGTGGTGTTGGAGGCCAACCGCGCCGCGGTGGAGCTCTTCGGCGTGCCCCGGAAGGAGCTCGTCGGATCCTCGGCCGAGGACGCCGGGTGGCTGGTGACGGACGCCATAGAGGCGTCGATCAGCGTTCACCCCGCGATCGCCGCGATCAGGAGCAAGCTTCCGGTCAGGGGCGCGCTCGCACGAGCGCGGCGGCCTGACGGGGTCGAAATGTGGCTCCAGGTGGATGCGGTTCCCGAGCTCGGCGCCGGCGGCGAGGTGGCCCGAGTCGTGGCCAGCATCACCGACGTCACCCACCTCATCGCTCGAAGCCCCATGAGCGGGCGAAGCGCCGGAGACCACATCGTCGACGAGGTGACCGAGCTCCTCGTGGAGGCTCGGCTCGATCCCGAGGCGATCCTGACGACCGTCACCCGGTCGCTGAGCCGCCTTCGCCCCGGCATCTGGGTGGCGGCGGTGATGGGCAAAGACCCCGACGCCATGCGGGTGATCGCGACGGACGGCGGCGACCCCGGCGCCTCCGCCTACATCGAGGCCATGCAGATGTCGGGTTCGGTGAGCACCACGCCGCTCACCACGCGAGTGATCGAGACCGGCGAGCCGATCCTGCTCCCGTCGGTCTCGCTCGAAGCCCTGCAGAGCATGCTGAACGACGAGATCCGGCAGTACATCGGGCTCCATCCCTATACCGGCCAGACGACGTCGCTCGGCGTCCTCGTCGTGCCCATGCGCGCCCGCGGCGCGATCATCGGCACGCTCGGCCTGTTCGAACGGCGCGGGTCGAACCCGCTGTCCGACAAGGACGTGCTCTGGGTCCAGGCGATCGCCGACCGGACCGGGCTCGCCCTCGACAACGCCCAGCTCTACGCGGACGCAGTCCAGCGCCTCGATCGGCTGACAGCGCTGCAGGGAGTCAGCCTCGCGGTCAGCGCCAGCCCGGACCTCCGCCTGACCCTCAAGGTCATCCTCGACCACGTCACGGCCCAGCTCAAGGTCGACGCCGCCGACGTGCTCCTTCTCGACGAGGCCGACAACTCGCTCTCCCTGTCCGCCAGGACCGGCTTCCTGGCCACGGCGATGCCGGACTACCGCCTGCCGGCGGAGGAGGGCGTTCCCGGCCGGGCGATCACGAGCCGCCGGATCGAGACCGTCACCGGCCTCAGCGCCTTCTCCCAGTTTCGCCGCCGGTCGATGTTCGCCCGGGAGGGCTTTCGGGCGTACGGCGCGGTGCCGCTGATCAGCCGGGGCAAGCTTCTCGGCGCCCTGGAGGTGTTTCACCGCTCGCCGCTGAACCCGGACCAGGAGTGGGTCGCCTTCCTCGACGCCCTTGGCAGCGTCGCCGCGGTGGCTATCGACAGCGCGACCATGCAGGAGCGCCTGCGCCAGACCCGCGGCATCGTCGACACGCGCCGCCGCGCCCCCGCCCCGGAGATGACCCGCATCGAAAGCGACATCATGCGCATGGCGGTGGAGGGGATGACCAACCGCGAGATCGCGGCCAAGGTGCACCTCAGCCAGAACACCGTGAAGTTCCACGTCCGCAAGATCCTGCAGAAGACGGGCTCCGCCAACCGCACCGAGCTGGCGAGCCATGCCATCAAAGAGGGTTGGCTCTAACCCCAGGTTTCCAGAACTATCCATCCGGATAGCGAATTCGTCCTACGGGGCGTCAGCCGCTAAGCAATCACTTCTTAATGTCCCTTCGCAGGGGCGTCGTTGATTTACACGCGTGCACTTGAAGCCAGGTTTGCGGCCGTCGAGGCCAGAGCCGACGACGCCCCCGGGCGGCGCCTGGGCATCGCGGCGTTGCTCGCCACGACGCTGGCGCTGATGGGCGCACCCCCAGCGGTCAGCGTGCTCATCCTGCTCGGCCTCCTCTCGTGAAGCTGCAGCAGGGAGCCACGATCGGGGCCTACCGTTTGCTCGAGCGAATCGGCCGGGGAGGCATGTCCTCCGTGTACCGCGCCTACCACGCCGCTCTCGACCGCTACGTGGCGATCAAGGTCCTCCCCGACTTCTTCGCCGACGACCCGCTCTACCGCGAGCGCTTCCAGCAGGAGGCGCGGTCGGTCGCCCACCTGAAGCATCCCAACATCCTGGAGATCTTCGACTTCGGCTGCGAGGACAACATCGCCTACCTCGTCCTCGAGCTGGTCGAGGCTGGAACCCTGGCTGACCGGGTAGGCAAGCCCATGGAGCTGCGCGAGGCGGTGCGGGTGCTCGAGCAGCTGGCGGGGGCGCTCGACCACGCCCACCAGCACGGAGTCCTCCACCGCGACATCAAGCCCTCGAACATCCTCCTCCGCGCGGACGGCACACCGGTGCTCGCCGATTTTGGGCTGGCGAAGATGGCCGGCTCCCTGCGGCGCCTGACGGGCTCGGGCGTTGTCATGGGCACCCCCGAGTACATGTCTCCCGAGCAGGCGGCGGACGAGCCGCTCGGCCCCGCGTCGGACCTGTACTCGTTCGCCATCGTCGCGTACGAGATGCTCACGGGCCGGGTGCCGTTCCAGGGCGACACGCCGGCGGCGACGCTTCTCTCCCACGTCACCAAGCAGATGCCCGCCCTGCCCGAGCTGCGCGGCGAGCTGTCGGCGCACGTCGCTGACGTACTTCGGCGCGGGATGGCCAAGCGCGCTGAGGAGCGTTTCGCCTCGGCCGCGACCTTCGTGGCCGCGCTGAAGCCGGCCGTGTGGCCCGCCCGCCTCGGCGAGAACGCCCTCCCCCAGGCGGCCACCCGCCGGCTCGCTCGCCCGGACCGGCAGCCGGTCGTGCTGGTCGTGGACGACGGCGAGGCCAACCGCGAGCTGATCGAGGCCTGCCTGGCTGGCGTGGACTGCCGGGTGCGCAGCGCCGTCGACGGCGTGAGCGCGCTGATGGCCATCCAGACGTCGCCCCCCGACCTGGTCCTGCTCGACGTCCAGATGCCGGGAATGGACGGCTACGAGGTTTGCCGGCGGATCAAGTCGAGCTCCGCCTCACGCCTCCTGCCCGTGGTCATGATCACCTCCCTGGACGACACGAGCGACCGGGTGCGCGCCCTCGAGGCCGGAGCCGATGACTACATGACCAAGCCGGTGGACCGCGTCGAGCTCGTCGCCCGCGTGACCTCCGCCCTCAGGCTCAAGAGCGTCTACGACTCGCTGGACGGCGCCGAGCAGGTGATCTTCGCGCTCGCGGCCGCCGTCGAGGCCAAAGACCCCTTCACGGAGGCGCACACGCAGCGGGTAGCGGAGGCGGCGCGGGCGATCGGCGTCCGGCTCGGCTATGGCCCGTCGCAGCTCGACACGCTGTTTCGCGGCGGTCTCATCCACGACATCGGCAAGATCGGCATCCCCGACGCCATCCTCCTCAAGCCCGGCCCCCTGGACCACGACGAAGAGGTCACGATGCGCCTGCACCCGCTGATCGGCGAGACCATCGTGGCGCCGCTGCGCTCCGGCACCGGACTGCTCCCGATCATCCGCA
>VBJE01000237.1 GCA_005879675.1 Chloroflexota bacterium | reverse complement strand
GCATCACCTCGAAGGTGTACATGACGTAGGGAAAAAGAAGCGCGAAGTTGATCAACGCGAGCGCCTCGGCCACGGCGACGCTCGCCATCGGCACGTAGTTCACCTTCACCTCGGAGCGGACCAGGAACGTGTAGAGGATCGAGGCCAACGCGAAGCTCAGGACGAGGGCGTTGAGGGGGTTGCGCGTGAAGATGCCGATGATGCGCGGCGAGTAACGGGACGAGCTGGTCTGGATGCCGAACATCACGCCCAGCAGGACGATGCTCAGCGTCACTCCCTCGGCGCCACCGACCAGGCCGAGGGTGCCGGCCGCGGCCGCGGCGTCGGGCGTGAAGAAGTCGGCGACGGAGCGGTAGTGGAGGGCGTCCAGGAATCCGAACAGCACCACGAGCATCACCGCGACGGTCACCAGGGCGAGGCCGGAAAGAATGGCCCCGGACCAGCCTATGGAGGTGGCCTGGGGCAGTGGCTGCGAGCGGGCTTTGGTCTTCGTTTCAGGCATGCGTGCGTCGGGTGCCGCGATCCTAATCTTTGGGACGTTGATTCGAGCCATCGTCTTCGACTTCGACGGCCTCATCCTCGACACCGAAGAGCCCGTCTACCGTTCCTGGCTGGAGGTCTACCAGGCTCACGGCGAGGAGCTGCCGTTCGAGAGATGGGTGTCGATCGTCGGCTCGACCACGACCGGCTTTCACCCGCAGTACCACCTCGAGGAGCGGCTGGGCCGGCCGCTGCCCAAGGAGGTGCTCGACCACCGGATCGGCCGCCGGACGGAGATGATCCTCGCCAACGCGGTCCTGCCCGGCGTCGTCCAGCACCTGGACTCCGCGCGAGAGATGGGTCTCAAGCTGGGCGTCGCCTCCAGCTCGACCGCGGACTGGGTGCGCGGGCACCTCGCGCGGCTCGGGATCCTGGACCGCTTCGAGTGCCTGCGCTGCCGCGACGACGTCGCGCATGCCAAGCCCGAACCTGACCTCTACCTCGCCGTGCTGGAATGCCTCGGCGTGGCCGCGTCCGAAGCGATCGCGATCGAAGACTCGCCCCACGGCGTGGCCGCGGCCAAGCGCGCGGGCTTGCGCTGTGTCGCCGTGCCGAACTCCATCACGGCCCGCCTTGACCTGACCGAGGCCGACGTCACCTTGAGCTCGCTCGCGGACGTCACCCTGCAGCAGCTGCTGGAAAAATTCGAGACCGCTTAATCTGTTTGCCGTGCGCATCGGGATCCTCACCGGAGGTGGCGACGCGCCCGGGCTCAACGCGGCGATCCGGGCGGTGGCACGACGGGCGTTCCAGCTCGGGCACCAGGTGAGCGGGGTCAAGAACGGCTGGGCCGGCTGCCTCGAAGAAGGCCTCATCGACGAGCTGACTCCGGCCGACGTGCGCGGCATCCTACCGATGGGCGGCACCATCCTCGGCACCTCGCGCACGAATCCCGCCAAAGAGAGGGACGGCATCGCGCGGGTCATGAAGACGCTGCGGCACCACGGCGTGGACGCGCTCGTTCCCATCGGGGGCGATGACACCCTTGGCGTCGCGGCCAAGCTCCACGAGGTCGGCTTCGCCACAGTCGGCGTCCCGAAGACCATCGACAACGACCTTTCGGCAACCGAGTTCTGCATCGGGTTCGACACCGCGGTCGGGGTCGTGACGGAGGCCCTCGACCGCCTGCACACGACCGCGTCCGCGCACCACCGAGTGATGGTGGTGGAGGTTATGGGACGCGACACGGGCTGGGTCGCGCTGATGGGAGGAGTGGCCGGAGGCGCGGACCTGGTGATCATCCCGGAGTTCGAGGTGACCCTCTCGGAGGTTGTGGCGCACCTGTACCGCCGCCGGGGCGAGGGCAAGCTGTTCAGCATCATCGTGGTCGCCGAAGGCGCGCACATCCCGGAGCTGGAAAGAGAGGCCGGTGGCGAGGCCGAGAAGGATGCGTTCGGGCATGTGCGCCTCGCCAAGCGAGGCGTGGGCGATATCCTCGCCAGCGCCGTCGAGCACGAAACCGCGTTCGAGACGCGCGTCACCGTGTTGGGACACCTGCAGCGCGGCGGCTCGCCATCGCCCGTGGACCGGATCTGGGCCACGCGCCTGGGCGTCGCGGCCGTCGAGCTGATCGTGCAGGGCAAGAGCGGCGTCATCCCCATCCGCCGCAACGGCGAGGTCGAGGTGGTGCCGCTGACCGACGTGATCAAGGAAGCCCGGCGCGTGCCCAAGGAGCTGTACGAGCTCACGCAAGTCTTCGTCTAGGCGTTCGCCGGAGCGCCGCCGGAAGCGGATGCTCGAGCTCGCCGGCACGGGCGACGACGGCACGACCGGGCTGCTGGGCGGAGGCCGCGCCGCCAAGGACGACCCGCGGATCGAGGCCTTCGGCACCATCGACGAAGCCTCGAGCGCGCTGGGCCTCGCGCGGTCGTTGACGGTGCAGCCGCGCGTCGGCTCGATCTGCGAGGAGCTGCAACGCGGCCTGTACGCGGTCGGAGCCGAGCTCGGCACGAACCCGTCGGCCCGCAAGACGTTTGTGCTCACAGCCGCCGCCGACGTCGAGCGGCTGGAAAAGCTGATGGCCGAGATCGAAGCGGAGGCGCCGATGCCGGAGGGGTTCATCCTCCCGGGCGCAACGCCTGCCTCGGCCGCGCTCGATCTGGCGCGCTCCATCACGCGGCGGGCGGAGCGCCGGTGCGTCTCGCTGCGGCGCGCGGGCGGGTTGCCAAATCCGGAGGTTGGGCGCTGGCTGAACCGTCTGAGCCTGCTGCTCTTCGTGCTGGGTCGCTACGAGGAAAGCCTCGCCGGGCGGCCTGCGAAGCCGGCCAGAAGTTCGCGCCCCGGGCGTTCTAATTAAGCTTCGAGCCCAGTGAGCCCAGTCATTTACGCCGTCCTGGTCGCGGTCGTCATCGCGCTTCTCTACATCGCGCTGTCGCTCCAGGTCTACCGGCGCGCGTTCCTGCCGCCGCGACCGATATGGCTCGACGACTTCACCTTCACGCCTTTCGAATTCCAGGCCGACTACGAGGAGGTCGAGCTGGCCACGGCCGACGGCGTCAACTTCGGCGCGTGGCACTTCCGCCAGCCGGGATCCCCGCAGACGGTGATCATCTCGGGCGGACACAAGGGTCAGCGCCAGGGCTCGCTCGGGATCGCGGTCGCGCTGTGGCGCAAAGGTTTCAACGTCGTCCTCTACTCGTATCGCGGCATGCCGGGCAGCGACCGCGCGCCGATCACGTTCGGGATCAAGGAGGTCCTCGAGCTCCAGGCGGCCATCGCGTTTGCGCGCAAGCGCATCCCCAACGCTCGCATCGGCCTGCTGGGTTACTCGATGGGCGCAGTCGTGTCGATTCTCGGCGCCGCCGGCGAGCCGGGCGTGCAGGCGCTCATCCTGGACAGCCCGTTCAGCGACCTGCGCCGGCTGTTGGTCGAGAACGTGCGCAGCGCGAGCAAGCTGCCGGGGACGCCGTTCGTGTGGCTCGCCGGCCTGTTGTTCTGGCAGCGCACGCGCTGCACGCTGTCGGCGTGCCGGCCGATCGACGTCCTGAGCGCGCTCGAGCCCCGGCCGCTGTTCTTCATCCACGGCGGCGCGGACGCGATCACCAACGTGAACCACAGCCGTCGCCTGTACGACGCCTACCGCGGACCCCGCGAGATCTGGATCGTCCAGGGAGCGCCGCACACGGGCGCGTACTTCGCCGACCGGCCGCTGTACGTGGAGCGGGTGGCCGGCTTCTTCGCCCGGCACCTCGGCCTCGACGTCAGCAGCCACCTGCGCCTGGTGGAAGAGGAAGAGGTCAGCTAGGCGAGGGTCGACGCGAGCACGATTCCGTTCGCCCAGTAGCGCCCGGTGGTGCCGCCCGGCAGCAGGTCGTAGGTTCGCGAGCCGGAGTAGGCAAGCAGCTCCCACCGCAAGACCGACGAGCCGTCGACCGGATCGCCCGGTTTCAGGCTCGCGAGCGGGCGCCCGTCGCCGGTCCTGTGGCCGGGCGACGCCAGGACCTCGCGACCGTCGGCGAGGACCAGGTGCACCATCATGTGGCCGGGAGCGACGGGCATGCTTCCCAGCGCGACCACCGGCGCGGCGACCCGACCGCCCCGGGCGTCCTCCGTCCACACCACCGTGCCGATGCTGACGTCGGTGACACGGACTGGTCCGTCCGGCGTGGCGATCATCGTCGACGCGGCCAGGCAGATCGGACAGCTGGGCGCTCGGGTCACGATTCGCGAATCGACCGACACGGCTCCGTCCACCCGCACCTTGCCGGTGACCTTTTCGTAGCCGGCCGTCGTCGACTGCACCGTGTACTCGAACGAGTACCCGCTGCCGTTGGGGACCAACCTGACAGCGCCGAGGAGCTTCCAGGCCCGGTAGAGCGTCAGCTTCTGCGCGTCGTTCAACTCACCCGTCGGCAGATGGTCGTGCGCGGCGATCGCAGCGTAGACGGCCGCGTCCTGCTTGATCTCGGGGTACTTCGCCATCGCGTTCGCCTCTTCGCCGCCGGCGCGGGCGATGGGATAGAAATCGGGGTCGCACCACACCGGCTTGCCCACCGAGTCCATGACGGCGAACTGGAGCTGTGGCACGCTCTGGGGGCTTCCGGCCACGGGTTGCGGTCCGGCCGACCCGCAGGCGAGCGTCACGAAAATGACCAGCGCGAGCGCCGATCTCATACGCAAGGGCTCACGTATCGTCGGCCGGTTTGGTAACGGCTGCAACAAACTGCCTCGTCAACGACAGGAATAGTCGAGCAGATGCAGCACGTGGCCGAGATCAAAGCGTCCCCAGGGCTTGTTAGCGAGTCGACTTTTGCCGAGCTGCTTCGGCCGCTCATCGATCCTGGCTTCCGCCTTGCGCTCGCAATG
>VBJE01000395.1:3007-3460 GCA_005879675.1 Chloroflexota bacterium | reverse complement strand
TCGTCAAGTCGAATGCGTACCGGGGCCGCACCAAAGGCATACCGGTCGGGCCCGAGGCCGAGCTGAACCTCAGCCCCCGAGCCATCCTCGAGGGTAAGACGACGATGACCACCGCGGCCGGCTGGGCGCCCCAGGCGATCCGGTCAGGGCTGGTGGTTCCGATCGCGACGCGGCCGGTGCAGGTCCTCGACTTGCTGCCGCAAAGCAACACGCAACAGGCCAACGTCGTCTTCATGGAGGAGACGACCTTCACGAACAACGCGGCCGAAGCCGCGGAAGGCGCGGCCTACGCTGAGAACGTCGAAGCGCTGACCGAGCGGACAGCGCTCGTGCAGAAGATCGCGGTCTTCCTCCCCGTCACGGACGAGCAGCTCGCCGACGTCGACCAGGCGAAGGCTTTCGTCAATAACCGGCTGACGTTCTCGATTCGCCAGCGCCTCGACAACCAGGTCC
>VBJE01000395.1:2172-2890 GCA_005879675.1 Chloroflexota bacterium | reverse complement strand
CATCCGCCTGCTGAGGACAGCCGAGGGCGTCTACGTCTTCGGCTCGCCGAGCTCTTCGGGCCCGGCGGTGCTGTGGGGGCTCCCGGTGGCGCAGTCCGACGCGATCGCACAAGGCACCGGCCTCGTCGGCGACTTCGCGAACTTCGCGGGGCTCGTCTTCAGAAGTGAGATCAGCATCCAGGTCGGCTACATCAACGACGACTTCAAGCTCGGCAAGCAGAGCATCCGAGCCGACGTGCGCGTCGCGCTGCCGGTCTACCGGGCCGCGGCGTTCTGCACCGTCACCGGACTCTGATCGTAGTCAGCAACAGGGAGGCGGGCATCGTGCTCGCCTCCACTCACACCGAGAGGTTGATCCAATGGTAGATAAGGAAGCGCGCCTCCAAGCGGCCGTCGAGAAGGCGAGCTTGCGCCTGGCGACGCTGAGGTTCGCAATCCCACACGAGCTGCAGGACGAGATGTCATTCGCGATTCGTGAGTATGTGATGGCGGTCGCAGCGAAGGCCGTGTGGCGCGCCAAGCAGCCGCCGCAGCTCGAGACATGAGTAAGCGCCCGGTCAGGAGCGAGCGCGATGTCGCCGAGCTCCATCGGGACATCCTCGACGTCTACCGCGGCGTGCCGACGACGACGGCCGGCCATGAGGTCAAACTCAGCCGCCGGCGCGACGGGGATGCGGTCAAGGTCGGATGGTCGTGCTCGTGTGGCAAGGACAACTGT
>VBJE01000395.1:1583-2142 GCA_005879675.1 Chloroflexota bacterium | reverse complement strand
TTCTCAGTGGGAGGACCAAGGCCCGCCGCCCGAGCCTCAGCCGCAATACTGGACCGGGATCGGCGAGCTCCACATCCGAAACCCTCACGGCGTCAACGCGCCGGCATGGGGCCGTCGGTTCCTCCATCGCATGAAGAGGCGGCGCTTCCCGTGGTCGCGACTGTGACGTGGTCTCAATCAACTGATTGACCCCCGGGGGTGGGGTCAATTCGTTTTCAGCTCTCGACGCTAACCGTCGCCCGGTTATCGGCGAAGAAAAGCGAGAAATGTCCGGAGGAGGACTCCAATGCCTAAATGCGCCGCCTGCGGCTTGCCGCTGGCGCCGAAGCCTGGCCGAGGTAGGCCGAGAAAATTCTGTACGGCCTGCGTCCCGCCCGGAACAGGCGCGGCGAGTATCCAGGCATGGCGAGCCGTCAACCAGCCGAAAGTCGCCGCATACAACGCGCGGCGTCGCAAGAACTTCTACGCCGGCCCGAAGCCGCAGCCCGAGGTGCGGGCGGGGAGGAACGCGGCGTGAGGGTCGTGATCGCCTACGCGACCGGCAAACTGCATCCGGCGA
>VBJE01000395.1:0-1411 GCA_005879675.1 Chloroflexota bacterium | reverse complement strand
AGCCCTGGTGCCTCCACGGGTACCCGGACGACTTCACACGCGCGGCGCGACCAGGTCACTTGTGCTGTACGCGCTTCAGTCGTGAGCTGATCGTTCGCTTTCCGCAAGCGATCGAGCAGTCGACCCTCGAAGACGGGCACGTCCGCGGTTACGAGCACCTCGACGCCCGCCGTCGACGAGCTCGGCCGCCGGCACTTCTGGCGGCTAGGCGATCGCGTCAGCGCCCGCCTGCGGCGGCTCGGCGTCACTGAGCACCAGCACGAGCCGGCCTTCGCGCATCTGCACGACCTGCGGCGGCTCGTCGGCCAGAAGAAGCGCACGCTCCGGCAGCGGACGACGAGCACGTTCGCCGCCCTCGGCGCGGCGCTGGGACGATGACGAGTATTCCGCGCGGTTCGCCGCGAGGTTTTCGAGGACGCCGCCAGACTCCGACCTGGCGAGGTCTTGCCGTGGTGGGCCTACAGTGTCCGCGACGGCACGGCGCTTGAGGATGATTACGAGTTCGCGTTGAGGGCTCGCGAAGCCGGGCACCGCGTCTACCTGGCGCCGGGGGTGCGCGTTCCGCATTTGAAAACCGTCGGAATCACCTAAACGAAAGAGGCCCGGCCGCGCTGCCGAGCCTCGATGTGCTTCCCGCCGTCAGGGGCTACGGCGTCGCAAGCTGGAAGGTCAGGACCGCGCCGAGGCATGCGTTTTGGTTCGTCGACGGCAGATTGACGAACGTCGCGGTCATGCTGCCGACATTGGCCCCGCTGACGGAGACCGTGGCGTTGAATGCCACGTTCGGCGCCGTGAATGCGCCCGGAAGCGTGGTTGAATCGCAGCCCGTTTTGTCAGACGTGAAACCGGCCAGCCGGATCACGCTGACGAACCCGGGGCAGTTCGTGAGACAGGACGCGTTGATCGGGAATGTCACGGTGCCACCGGGCACTAGAGCACTGGTCGAACCGCCCGCGTACGTGAACGAGGTCCCGCCGCCAAGGCTGAGCGAGACGGTCGACGCTGTGGTCGAGACCTNNCCGGTCGCCGAGAAGTACGCCAGCGCCTCGGCCACTGGCAGGACGAGTATGGCGACGGCGACCGCGGCAACGAACGTCCGCGGCGATGTCTGACGCGTGAAACGGCGTCGGATAGTGGTGATCAAGATTCCCTCCTGGCGGGGCGAGAACCGGGTGGACGAAAAGCGGGCGCGCGGCTCGTCAGGCCTCCTCGACCATCCAACCTCCCCAATTGAAGACGTGGACTGGTCTAGGCCACCGCCGCCGCGGCACCGGCGCGGGCATGAAGCGCCCCCGGCGCCGGAGCATCTCAGCGAGGCACATCGAGCACCAGTGCGCGTCCGGGCCGATCGGTAACAGGCAGGCGCAGTGACGATGCGGGACCCCGGCGTTCAGGCACAGCGAGGCGGGTT
>VBJE01000236.1 GCA_005879675.1 Chloroflexota bacterium | reverse complement strand
GACTGAAGTCGATCACGTCGTCGGCCATCTGAAAAGCCGTTCCGAGCAGATCGCCGAACCGTCGCAACGCCGCGACGACCTCCCCCTTCGCCTCCGAGAGGAGCGCACCTGACGCGCATGCCGCCGCGAACAGGGAGGCGGTCTTCCCGCGGATGACGCGCAGGTAGGAGTCGCGATCACCCGGATACGTCCCGCGCAGGGCGACGTCGTCGATCTGCGAGGCGCAGATGGCCTCCAACGCTTCCGCCACCGCCGAAGTCACGCCTGGATTTCCCATCTGCGCGATGAGCCGCGTCGCCTTCGCGAAGTAGTAGTCGCCGACCGCGATCGCGCGCTCGGCGCCCTCCGCCGCGGCGACCGTGGGCCGTCCACGCCGGTGGGTGCTCTCGTCGACGTAGTCGTCGTGAATCAGGGTCGCGTTGTGCAGCAGCTCGACCGCCGCGGCGAGCTCGGCCGCGCGGAGCGGGTCATTGCGAGGCCCGATCGCGGAGGTCAGCTGCACCAGCCTCGGGCGCAGCCGCTTGCCGCCGGCCTCGACCAGCCGCCGCATGGGCGAGGCGATCGGCTCGGGGTCGACCAGCAGCTGGCGCGCAAGCTCGAGCTCGACCAGCGATTCGCCGGCTTCCCGAGCGTGCCTCGCGAACTCGCCGTCGAGCTGGATGGCGACCTGGCGATGGCGTGGACCGTCGAGCTCGACGGCGAATACCGACTGCCAGCGTCCGAGCACGACGCGGCCGTCCTCGACGAGCAGCGTCGCGAAGGCGCTCAGGAGGAGCTGGCGGCAGTGCGCGTGTCCGTTCACGGGCTCGTCGAGCGTGATGTCGAACCGGCGCTCGAAGTCGTCGTGCTCGTACCCGGCGCCCGCCGGTGCCAGGCGCTCGAGCAGGCCTTCGAAGTCGCGCAGCAGCAGCGGCTCGTTTTCGTTGACGGCGAGGCCGAGCGTCGTGTGCAGCGATTGCAGATAGACGCGGCCGGTGCGCAGCCCGGTGCGGCGCACCTCCTCCTGGATCCGTTGTGTGATGTCGACGAACTCGGTGGCGTGAGTGGTCGCGAACTCCAGCCTGGAGGCGCTCACCTGGACACGCCGAGAGCGTCTTGCAGGAGCTCGCGCGCGGGCGGCGCGGGTGCCTCGGAGGCGGCCGCGGACGAGAGCGACTCGATCGCCCGCGCGAACGCGACCTGGACGGCGAGCGGAGCGTGGTCGGCGAGGAGCCGCGAGCCCCGGGCGAGGCAGAGGTCTCCCACCAGGAGCGTCGTCGGCGGGGCGGCCCGGCCGCCAAGGCCCTGGAGCTTGACGCCGACCTCGATCAGCGCCGCGGCGAGGGCGAGCCTTGGCTGCGTGTCGGGACCGAAGTGGCCGGCGTGGTCGAGGTAGGCGCGATAGGTGTCGGACAGCCCGTCTGACCAGAGACCCTCCAGCCGGTCGAGCTCTCGTTCCGGCGCCTGGACCATGCTCATCCGACCGGCTCGATAACGCTTCCGGCCAGCTGGCGGAAGGCGGAGAGGGCCCGGAGGCAGGACTCGTCGTCGCGGGTCACGACGTAGTAGAGGCCGAAGCCGAGAACGGTGTTGAGGACCAGCGGCACGAGCACGTCGCGCGGCACGGTCAGCCGGATCCGGCCGTCCTCCTCGAGCCGGTCTAGCTGCTCCTGGATGACCTCGCGGTAGCGCGTGAAGAGCTCGGGCAGGTAGGCCCGCAGCCGCTCGGTCCTCGGCGCCTGGACCAGCAGGTCGAAGGCAGCCAGCTGGACGTCGCCCAGTCGGCGGAGCGAGTCCCAGAGCGACTCCACACCGACCTCGAGCACCTCGAGGGGATCCGTCAGCTGGTTCAGGGTCTGGCGGAGCTCCTCGACCGACTTCGCGGTCAGGTAGCGCCAGGCCTCGACCAGGAGCTCGGACTTGGTCGGGAACCAGTACTGGAGGTTGCCGATGGCGACGCCGGCCTTGGAGGCGATGGCCCGGACGCTGGTGCCGGAGTAGCCGTTCTCGAGCAGAGAATCGGCCGCCGCATGGATGATCTGATCGCGGGTGCTCTCGGTGGCGGTCGCCCCGGTCATACGTATGTACCAATATAGCCAGGCCCATGCGCGCGATGGGGGCGGGGGATAATTCCCGAGGCGTGCGGAGCATCCCCGAGGCCTTCCCCAACCGGATCTGCGGCGTGCTGCGCACCGAGAACGCCGAGGTCGGCTTCCAGGCCTGCCTGACCGCGCTCGAGGCGGGCATCGGCACGATCGAGATCACCAAGACGGTGCCTTCGTGCTTCGAGCTGGTCAAGGGCTTGATCGCGACGACCGGGAACCGCTACCCGATCGGGGTCGGCACCGTTTGGGATCCGGGCGCGGTCAAGGAGGCGAAAGCGGCCGGCGCGTCATTCGTCGTCACGCCAGTCGTTCTGCCGGAGATCGGCCAGGCCTGCCGGGAGCACGACATCCTGTGCGTCCTCGGAGCGCTCACGCCCACCGAGATCTACCAGGCGCGGCTCGCGGGCGCGGCGCTGGTTAAGGTCTTCCCGATCGCGCCCGTCGGCGGGCCCCGCTACGTCGAGGCGCTCAACGGACCGATGGGCGGCGTGCCTCTATGGGTTTCGGGCGGCGTGCCCATCGAGGACATCGGAACGTATCTACAGCTTGGAGTGAAGGTCGTCGGGCTTACCGGTTCGCTTTTCCCGGCCGACGCGCTCGCCCAGAACAACATGGAGTCGATCCGGCAAAACGCCGCCCGCGCCGCTCAGGCTGCGGCTTCTGTGCCTGCCACGTGAGCCCCTCCGGCCGCTGCGCGGCCACCTCCCCATAAATGGGGAGGATCTCAGCACCCCACGCGGTAGTTGCACATCGTGGCCGTGATGTTCGAGTACAGGTTGGTCACCTGGGCGCCCGTCAGGAGCAGGGCGACGATGACGACCAGGGCCACGAGGGCCAGGATCAGCGCGAACTCGACCATCCCCTGGCCACGTTCAGTGCGGAGCCTGGTCAGCACCCCACGTGGTAGTTGCACATCGTGGCGGTGATGTTGGAGTAGACGTTGATGAGCTGACCGCCGGTCGCGATCAGCGCGATGATCACGATCAGCGCAATCAGGGCAAGGATGAGCGCGTACTCAACCATTCCCTGGCCCTTCTGGATGTTTGGATGATGAATCAACAGGACTTACCGACCAGAAAGCTTAACCGTCGAACCCCCCGGTCTGGTCGCTGATCCGCCCCAGCGACTGCTCCACCACGACGCGCACCATGCGCTTGCGCCAGAAGTGGCTCAGGTCGGCGTTGTCGAGCGGTTTGGCCGGCTTGGAGGCGAGCTCCGCAGCCTGCCGAATGGTCTCCGGGTCGAGCTTTTTGCCCTCGAGGAAGGCTTCGGCGGCGGACGCCTCGAGCGGATAGGAAGCGACCGCTGACAGGACGATTCGGCAGCTCGTGACCGTCTCTCCGTCGAGCTGCGCGGCGACCGCGGCACCGGCGATCGGGAAATCGATCGAGCCGCGCCGGCGGAGCTTGACATAGGCGCTTCGCAGGTTCGGCGCCCGCGGCAGCCGCAGCCCGGTGACCACCTCGGCCGGCTGCTTGGCCATGTACTCGATGCCGTCATCGCGGTACAGAGCGGACACCGGGAGCTCGCGGTCGCCGTCGGGACCGGTGAGGGTGACGACTCCGTCGAGGGCCATCGCCATCGGCGCGGTATCCGACGACGACACCGCCCAGCACCTCGGGCTGCTCGGCGCGACGAGGCAGATGTCGCCGTCCTTCTTGAGACAGAAGCCGGCGGCCTTCCGCCATTCGTAGGTCATGTCGTAGTAGTTGCAGCGCGTGTCGACGCAGAGGTTGCCGCCGATGGTGCCTGCGTTGCGGAGCGGCGGCGAGGAGACCACGCCCGCTGCCTCCGCGTAACCGGCGAACGCGCCGCTGAGATGTGAGTGCCGCGACGCGGCGTTGAGGGTGACGCCAGCGTCGATGTGGCAGTCCGCCGATCCGTTGTGGATCTCGCGCGGCAGGAAGTCGAGCCCGATCAACGTGTCGATCTCGAACTGGCGGCGCTTCAGCTTGGGAAAGAGGTCGGTCCCGCCGGCGACGAACATGGCGCGCGCACCGTGCTGCGCCGCCATCGCCGCAGCGTCGCGGGCCGTTTCCGGCCGCAGGTATCTGAGTCGCGGAAGGCGAAGCATTCAGTAAGTCTTTTCCTGAGGCGCAAAGCGCCCATCGAAGTCCTTGGGTGGCTTTCTCCCTCCGGCGCAGCGCTTCGATCACCTTCTCGGGCGTGACCGGAATCTCGTCGATCCACACTCCGAGCGCGTCGAACACCGCGGCGGACACCGCTGGGGGCACCGGCAACAGCGGACCCTGGCCCGCCTCCTTCGCGCCGTATGGTCCCTCTGGGTCGTCCGTCTCGACGATGAACGTCTTCACCTCCGGCATGTCGAGAAACGTCGGCGACTTGTACTCCAGCATCGACGGCCACTTGTGAAGGCCCTTGCGAAAGACCTGCTCCTCCATGAGCGCCTCGCCGAGACCCATGTACACGCTTCCCTCGACCTGGCCCTCGACCAGGAGAGGGTTGATGGCGCGTCCGACGTCGTGCGCGATCCAGACCTTGTTGACCTGGATGAGGCCGGTCCGCGCGTCGGCGTCGAGGTCGACCACGCACGCCGAGTAGCTGTACGCGGGGCTCGGGCCCACGCCTGATCCCTTGTAGGGGCCCGCGATCTTCGGCGGCGTATAGCTGCCGGCGCTCGTCAACGTGCCGAAGCGAGCCTCGCCGAGGACGCTCGCCTCCTCGAAGCTGTGCTCGCCGATCCGGCCGCCGGCGACCTCGACCGCCGC
>VBJE01000394.1:1154-1709 GCA_005879675.1 Chloroflexota bacterium | reverse complement strand
CATAGAAATCGGTCAGCGCGCCCGCCAGAATCAGCAGGGCACTGAGGGTCAGGAGGTATGCGTTGTAGACGTACGACTGGCCTTCGAGGACGCCGAACCAGAGTCGCGGCAGTTCCCGCCCGATGCGTGGCAGCGCGACATTGACGACAGTCGAGTCGAGGAACACGATGCCGGATCCAAGTACGGCCGCAACCAGGATCCAGCGGCGTCGATCAGTCATTCGTCCCCTCCTGCTCCGTGTACGGTCTGCGCAGATTGTAGGGCGGGCGTAGCCGCAAGGTCATGTTTTGAATAACGCGAAAGACACCGCCGGCATCATCCGCGGAGGGACATCAGCGGCTCAGGGCAGCCGGTTCGCGCATCCCTATCGGGATATTCTCCAGCCGGACCTGGCCCCAGCCCTCGCTGAGGTGAGGATCGATCCGGAGTTTCCCATCGACGGCATCGAGACCGAGCGCAGTGCGCAGGGCGAGCAACGGCGCGCCGGCCGCCCACGCCTGGGGTCGGGAGGCGGTCGGGTAATCGACCGGTGCGCCGGTCTCTTCCCGCGGAAAC
>VBJE01000394.1:605-1096 GCA_005879675.1 Chloroflexota bacterium | reverse complement strand
CAGATGGTGCCGTTGTGGTACTCGATCGGGTTGTAGCCGGCGTCCCTGGCGGACATCGTCCGGATTCCCCAGCCGGTGAACATCTCGGGCGACATCAGACGCTTTACCAGTAAGGTGGCGCGATCGTTCGGGACGATACCGGACCACAGCAGATGCCCGACGTTCGAGCTCATCGCGTCGACCTGGCGCTTCTCGCCGTCGAGCGCGATCGCGTAGTAGCCGCAGGCATCGATCCAGTAGTCGCGGTTGAAGCGTTCGCGCAGGGTCGCGGCCTCGTGTTCCAGTCGATCGGCGAGGGACGCGTCGTCCCAGATCTCACGTGCGAGCCTGGCGGTCCGGATGCGTGCGTCGTAGGCGTAACCCTGGATCTCGCAGGTGGCGATCGGTCCTTTTGCCACCGTGCCGTCGGTGAAGAGGATGGAGTTCCACGAATCCTTCCAGCACTGGTTGACCAGGCCTTCCGTTGAGCGGGTCTGATACTCGAGGTAGCC
>VBJE01000394.1:0-569 GCA_005879675.1 Chloroflexota bacterium | reverse complement strand
GTGCTCCCCCGCCCACCGCTCGTACTCATCGAGCAGGATCAGGAAGAGCGGGGTTGCGTCGTGGGTGCCGTAGTAGGGACTGTGCGGGCGCTCAGCCAGCATGGTCAGCTCGCCGCGCCGCAGCTCGTGCAGAATCTTCCCCGGCTCGGCGTCGCGGAAATCGTCGAAACCCGTCGCCTGCAGCGCGGTCAGTGCCTCGAGGCTGGTGCGCGCCAGGTGCGGCTGAAAGGGCAGCGCCTGGTAGGCGGTGATCAGGCTATCGCGTCCGAATAGTGCCATGAACCAGGGCAGACCCGCCGCCGGGAGCGAAAAGGATAGGTCCTTCAACGGACGGAATCGGAGCGCCGCCAGATCGATCAGGCTTTGCCGGTAGGTGTGGCGCAGCACGTCGTTGTCGGTCTCGAGCGTCGGTGCCTGCGCCATCCATTGCTCAAAGGTGGTCGGCATGTTGGGTTTGGGATTTCCGAAGGTGCGCTCGCCATGGTGCAGGCGATTCTCGGTGCCGTCCGCGACCGGGACCACATCGATACACGTCTGCCAGGTTCCGCGCGCCGAAAGGTGCAGCTCGA
>VBJE01000235.1:10592-10991 GCA_005879675.1 Chloroflexota bacterium | reverse complement strand
ATCACGGTCGTGGACCTCTCCCACGAAAGCCTGGACGTGTGCAGGAAGCGGTTCGAGGTCTTCGGGCTGGAGGCGAACTTTTACGAGGGCGACGCAGAGCACCTGAGCGAGTTCGTGCCCGTGGAGAAATACGACCTCATTTACTCGTTTGGCGTCATCCACCACACGCCGCATCCCGAAAAGGTGATGGAGGAGCTCCGCCAGTACTGCAAGCCGGAGACCGAGCTGCGCCTGATGCTCTACACGAAGTGGTCGTGGAAGGTCTTGTGGATCATCCTCACCTACGGGCACGGCGCCATCTGGAGGTCGGATGAGCTCGTGTCGAGGTACTCGGAGGCGCAGGAGGGCAGCCCCGTCACCTACTACTACTCGTTCCGCGGCGTGCGCTGGCTCCTGCGC
>VBJE01000235.1:9877-10468 GCA_005879675.1 Chloroflexota bacterium | reverse complement strand
TGATCACCGCCCGTCCGAGGTCTGCCTCGACAGCGTGACGGCGCGTCCCAGGCTGAGCGTCGTGGCGGCGACACGCAACGACGATCACGGGGGCAACCAGCTGGCCCGGACTCAGCTGTTCATCAATGGCCTGGCGGAGCAGTCGATGCGTTTCCAGCTGCCGGTCGAGCTGCTGCTCGTGGAGTGGAACCCTCCGCCCGAAAAGCCGCCGCTCGCCGAGGCGTTGAGGTGGCCGCGCTCCGAGTGGTTCGCGCCGAAGCTCGTCGTCGTTCCGCCGGAGGTGCACCGCACCTTTCCGCACGCGAGCGAGCTTCCCCTGTACCAGATGATCGCCAAGAACGTGGGCATCCGGCGTGCGGCGGCGGATTTCGCCCTGGCCACCAACATCGACATCCTCTTCAGCGATGAGCTGTTCGGCTTCCTGGGCCGGGAGCTAAGGGCCCACGCGATGTATCGCGCCGTCCGGTACGACATCGAGGCCGACCTGAACCGCCAGCCATTGCCGACCCCGGCTGAGTGCCGCGCCCTGCCGTGGGTTCGTGCTCACGAGCCGGATGGCCTGCGCTACGCGGACGGAAGGCGGCCGCCCTG
>VBJE01000235.1:2930-9774 GCA_005879675.1 Chloroflexota bacterium | reverse complement strand
TGTGGGACGGATTTCGGGGCTACCCGGAATGGCCCATCTTTTCTTTTCACCTCGACAGCCTCGCCCTCGTGCTCGCGTATCGGGCCGGCGTCGAGATGGTCAACCTCGAGCCGCCGAAGGTGGTGCGGCACCTGGAGCACGGCGCAGGCTCCGGATGGACCCCTGAAGGAGCGAGGAGGCTGTTTCAACGCGTTGATGCCGCGGGGATCCCATACCTGGACGGGAATGCATACGACCGCCGCGCTCGCGAGATCATGCGCCAGGGCCCAGGATTCCATCCGGTCAACGACGCAGCGTGGGGCCTCGCCGATCGAGACCTGCCGGTGGTCACGCCCGGCTGACGAACTGCTCCTGACGCGTCGGGATTTCGCTCGTGAGAGCAGGGTTCGCGAGTGGCGCCTTCGAGCCGACGAAGATGGCCCGGGTCAGAGGCCGTGAGGAAGCCGCCAACCAGTCGGTGGGAAAGTCGGGGTGCGCCGGCTGCGTGACCGAGATGTAGCCATTCCCCCAGTACTTCTGCAGCCGGTGCAAGACCCACGTCCTGGTCGGCCGTGAGCCAACCCCCGCGATGGCCTGGTTCATGGTCAGCTCTTCGGGCACAGTGGGCGATGCATCCTCGTCGCCACGGCTCACGCAAGTCTCCAGCAGGATCAGGGCCGCCACCTGACTCAACGCGGCGAGCGCGGGCTCGGGAGCGGCCAGATGGTAAAGCGTGCCGTAGCAGAAGATGACGTCGAACGTTCCAATGGCGCGAATGGCGTCGGGCTGCTCGAGGTCGAGCGTCGCGACCTTCCGGTTCGGCCACCGCCTCTTCATCTCCATCACGTTTTCCGGTCGCGCGTCGGTGGACAGGACCGTGCATCCGCGCTCTTCGAAAAATTCCGTCAGCAGTCCGATGCCTCCGCCCACCTCGAGCACCGATTTGCCTTCGATCGGCAGATGCAGGCTCGCAAGGTGAGTCATCCGCGCCTCGTTGATCGCCAGCGCATCTGGTTCCAGGAATCCCCAGAACCTGTGCGTCCGCACAAAGACCTCTCGCTTGAGCTTGTCGAGCATCAACGCATTCTAGGTTGAGCCTCTGCGTGAGGGTCTTGGCTGGCTGACCGCAAATTCCATCGAAGCGAGACCCCAGTCCTCGCCGTTGATCGGGTGATAGCCGCGCGTCCCATGCGCGAGATCGCGGGCCATCTTCCTGTAGTCCCGCGTGCTCAGGTAGGGAACACCCGCAGCGTCGAGACGATCGAAGAGTCTCGACGATTCCGGCGTCCAGCCCGAACCTTCGCCATGCTCCAGGTGGTACGCCACCATCGGCGGCTGCAGGTTGACGATCTCCACCCCTGCGGCCAGCGCCTGCCACAGCACGACACCGTCCATCGCCCACGAGTAGGCCGGCCATTCCGGATAACCGTGCAGGCCAGACCAGACCTCACGGCTCGTCAGAGTAAAGTCGCCCGCGCCACTCGTGTGCAGCCTGGGCAGCACCAAACGATCCCTGACCGCCGAGACGACGCGGGACAGCTCTGTGGCCGCCGGTTTGAGCCCTAGGCCGGCGGGTCTGGCCGGCTTCCGCGGCGTCGCGGGACGCCCGTTCGGGTAACGGAGGCCCTCGAGTCGGTGCTCGCGAATGACAGGGAGCGCGCGACACTCAGCCGGTGATGGAAGGCTCGGGCCTCCGAGCTCGGCCTGAACATCATGGCGATCGACCCGATACATCGACGACTCCGGCCGAAGGCCTGTCTTGAGGAATTCGAATAGCTCATCGCTGAACAGAATGTCGATGTTCGTCGCCAGCACATGAGGCGCGGTCGATCGCCGGATGCCGACGTTCTTGCCGATCATCTGGAACAGAGGCAGACCGTCCGCGTGGGGAAACGTGCGATGCACCTCGGGCGGCACCGTGATCACCGATGGCTGGAAGTACTCCGAGGGCCGCCATCGCAGAGCGTCGACCAGCGGAGGCCGTTCGGGCGGAGGGTTCCATTCCACGAGGATCAGCTCGATGGGAAGCTCGTAGCGGTCCGACTGCTCGGCGAGCCCCTCCACGAACAACTGCATGCGGGCCGTCAGGTGACCGCCATGCTCGTCGTTGCGCGAGGTCGCGACGATGCTGAGTCGGGGCTTCATGCCTCGAGACTAGCCCGGAGCTCGGCCGTCTTGCGCCACAAAGCCCAGTAGTACGCGGCGGCCAGGAAGGTCTGCGAGATCACGTTGGCCCACGCCGCGCCCAGACCGGCGAACGGCGGAATGAGGATGAGGTTGGCCACCACGTTCAGGACGAGCGACCCCGCGGTGGCCACGGCAAACCTGCGTGGGTCGGTGACTGCGGTGAGGCCCTGGATGGCGACCGCGGCCGCCCCGGGCAGGGTCGACAGCATGAGCACGACCACGATTGGGGAAGCCACCGAGTAGCGCGAGCCGAACAGGAAAGCGAGCAGGGGCTGGGCAAAGATCGAAAACACGATGGCCGGTCCAAGTGCGAGGAGGCCGCTCTGGGCCGCGACACGCTTGCCTGTCGACAGGCGCGTCCTTGGGTCTTGCCCGGCCGCCTCCGACAGCGCCAGCTGGCCGAGGGCCGCCGGCAAAAGCAGGTTCATGTCCTGGAACCGGTAGCTGGCGCCGTAGATGCCTGCCGCGCTCGACCCGCGCAGCAGCGCCACCAGGTAGTTGTCGATCCGGGTGTAGAAGGCGCCGATCGTGCTGGCCAGGGCGAAAGGCGCGGCCGCCCTGAAACCAACGTTTGGCCGAGAGCTGCCGGCCGGCTCCACGTGAGCCTTGCCACGCACATAGAGGTAGTCGATCAATCCGACCGCCAGCCCGGTCGCCGAGTAGGCGACGGCCACGGCCAGGATGCCGCCTCCGGCGAGCACCCACAGGCCGCCGGCCACCAGCACAAACGCACGTGACCCGACCTCGCTGATGATCTCCAGGCTGATGTTTCCCGTCGCCCTGTAGGCAGTGATCGTGGGGTTGTACAGGCCCGCCCCGACGATGCTGACGCTGAAGACTAACGGCACGGCGAGGTTCCAATCGTGCGTCGGGACTACGTACAGGACCACCATTACCGCCGCAAAACCGGCGCCGAGCAAGAGTCGTCGTGCGATGACGGCGTCGAGGGTGGCGCGCCGTATGCGTCCCGTGTCGACCACGTCCCGCGCCAGTACGAACTGGATCCCGAAGTCGCTGAGGGCCGTCAGGATGATGATCAGGGCCAGCGCCACGCTCACCTCGCCGAACTCCTCCAGGGACAGGCGGCGGGCAACAACGATGACCCAGGCCGCCGACAGGAGGGATGCAGCGCCCCGACCGACCGAAAGGGCAAAAGCGCGGCCGACCAGCAAGCGGCCGGAAAGCAGCCTCGTTCGCGCCGTGGTCAGGAAATCGATCAAACGCCGTAACGACGCGCGAACCGCCAGCTCCGCAAGCGGGTCCTGATGCGGCGGCTCGACCGGAGCGCGTGACTGAGGAATTGCCTCGGTCGGGCCATGCGATATTTCCAGCCCACCGCGGGGCCGATCTTGCCGTCGGCGCCCATCGTCCAGGTCGCGTGTGCGATCGAGTAGAAGTTCGTCCAGTGCTTGACCCACTTGCGGTTCTCGCGCGCTTCGACGCCGTTCCACACGTCGACCTTCGACGCGTGAAGGTAGTCGTGGTTCTGGTGGATCAGGGTGACGAACGAGGTGGCGTCGATCAGCGGTATACCCGACGCGACGGTGTTCCACAGCAGCCAGTTGTCGTAAGACGTCCGCCCGATCGCGAACGGAGGCATGTGCTCGTACTGGCCCTTCCGGTATATGAACAGGTCCACCGCACCGGGCGAGTGCAGCTTGCCGCGCGCTACCGCGCCGGCTGCCCAGCGCTCTTCCCACGGTCCGTCGAACTCCATCAGCCGTCGCACATCGACGTCGTGGCGCTGCGCGACCAGCAGAAACTGGGGCGCCCAGTCGGCTGCGATTCGCGCCGCGTCCATGGTGCGGCGGGTCAGGATGATGTCGGCGCTCACGAAGGCGACGACATCGCTGGCCGCAAGCCTGTCCGCCTGCCTGAACATGCTGGACAGGAGCGGCGTGCCGAACGAGTTGGTTTCGACGTCGGAGATTAGCTCCGCGTCCACACCGCGCAGCGCCTCGGCAGCGCCTTCTTCATTGCAGAATAAAATGACCTTTGGCTTGGGCCGCAGAGAGAGCCAGCTGCGAATTGCATTCTGCTGAATGATTCCGACATGACCTTTGAATGCCTTGGGCGCTGAAAAGATCGTGAGCAACCGCGACTCGTCGCCTGCTTCCGGTCGCATGGCCTCGGCGGCTACCTTCTTGCGCAAGGTACACCGCCGGGCGCTGCGCGAAACGATCGTGAAGTGGGCACGGTCACGCAAATATCGCCGCGTGTGGATCGACGTAGGGGCGCATGAGGGCGAGATGACGTTCCCCTATGCGGCCGCTGATCCGTCGCTACTGGTGTACGCATTCGAGCCCAACCTTCATGCCGCAAGCCGAATCATGGGGCGTCTGCGCAACTACGTGGTCCTGCCGATCGCCGTTACGGAGAGGGATGGTAGCGCCGAGCTCCAGCTCAATGCATACGAGCAGTCGAGCTCGCTCTTGCCCGTCGATCAGGAGGGAATGAAGAGCTGGGTTACCGGGGGCCTGGAGTTCAAGGTCGTCGGCTCAGTGACAGTGCCGACGATGCGGCTCGACACTTTCATGAATGGAGCCGGCATCGAATCCGTCGACTACTTGAAGATCGACGCTCAGGGCCTCGACCTCGACGTCGTGAAGTCGGCCGGAGACCGGCTCAAAGACGTGGCCAAAGTTCAACTCGAGGCGACGATGGCGGCGTACCGGCAGTATGAGGGCGCTCCTGACAAGTCGGAGATCGTCAACTTCATGGAGTCGAGAGGCTTCCGGCTGGTCGATGAGGAGACCCAGTCCCACGGGCAGGAGGCAAATCTTACTTTCTTGCCCGCGCGCTCTTAAGGCTGCTGACGGAGATAGAGGTCGAGGGTAAGGGACACTCCCTGGAGATCTGACATCCGCCAGGTTCGGTCGAGAGCGTATCCGCTGACTGGGCTGCGCACCCATTCAGCGACGGCCTGGAGGTAAGGCTGGCGCACCGGCGGCGCAAAGAAAACCTTGGCGACTTCGCTGATTTCCTCTCGATACGTCAACACCGCGCTGCACAAGCTCGCCGCGGCGACGTAGTCGGTGACCGTCGTCCTGTTCGGGTCGACGTCAATCGCAGTTGAGATAGGCGCATTGCCGTTCGCGTCCATCAGGGAGTAGGTGAGTGAAGCCGGCCAGCCCGGACCGGGCGCGTAAGCAAAACACTGGCGGGACGAGACGTGCCGGCCCAGCTCGCCCGCCACGTCCGCGGTTACGCTGACCAGCTGCGCGTTGGACCTCCGCTCGTTTGCCGGCCAGGCCGCGATCGCGAAGGCTCCGAGTCCATAGACCAGCAAGACGTAGGCGGCAACTGCACCGAGCGTGACAGGCAACGCCGAATTGACCCGGGCACGCCACCTGTTGACGACGACGCGCGAGCCAGCGGCCAGAAAGAAGATCCACAGCGCCAGCGAGGTCCATTCGCCTATCACCGGGTTCTTGCTGGTGGGGAGAGAGAAGACGAGGTAGAAGAAAGGCACGAGTCCGGCATAGATCGCCTCCGACCGGGTCAGCCACCGCAGCGAAGGCGCCAGCAGCACCAGCGAGCCAGCGATCACCACCGACGCCTCGAGCTGACCGATCTGGTTCGGGATCCGAACCAGGAAGTACGTGAATCCGCCGAAGAACCCGCCGCTGGAGGCATAGGCGGCCTGGAACGCCTGAATTCCCTCCAGGTAGATGACGACGGTCTGCAGACCGCCGCCCAACACGGCCCAGGGGAGCAGCAGCAGGGCCAGGAGAATCACAGCGACCACGGTCATGCGAGTGGCCTCCTGACTTCGACGATTCCAAAACCAGGAAACGCCGAGCAGCCCTGCCCAGGCCACCAGCACGACTGGCGCCGTCGAGCTCTTCGCGAGCGTCGCAGCCGCGGCGAACCCTGCCGACACGAGGTACGCGGACCGCCGCGGCGCCTGGACATGTTCCGCCAGAGCAGCTACTGACCACAGGGTAAGCACGATCGTGAGAAGGTCGGGGCGAAGGTCGTCCAGGTACCAGTCCTCGTAGTAGTTCGCCTGCCCGCTCAGAAGCTCCCACGAGCTTGCCCTGACTCCAGCGCTGACGAGGGGGAGCACAGCCGTCAGCCCGACCGCGGCAAGCGCCAGTGGTCGATTGGCCCGCCTGCTCCGGCCAGCCGCCGTCGCCGAGCACAAGCTGGTGGATGGTCAGCATCGACACCCAGAGCGGCGACACGCTGCCGAGCAGGCCATGAAGAGCGGCATTGACGTGAAGAGAGCGGAGCAGCAGGTCATGGGTCCGGGCGGTAACCACGTAGCTGACTCCGTCGTAGTCCAGCGGCCGAGCCAGATAGCCCTCCTGCGCGCTGAAGTACGCGTCGATAGCGACCGCCACGGCCGCCAGGACGCAGCACACGAGCACAGCCGGCAAGCTCGGCCACGCTTGCCGGCCCGGTGAATCAGATGGGCGTTTCAGACGGCGGCCTTCGTGCCAGAGCCAGGATGGACACGCCGAAAGGAATGTCCATGCGGCGCAGGATCGTTGCTTCAGCGCCGAACACGTGACCAAGGGCGAAGTTCACCGGACCGGGCGCAGGGTATCTGAAGTCGGATCGCACGGCGGTGCGAGGTCGGAGACGGCGCTGAAGCCGCCGCAGCATCCGGATCGCGGCGATGGGCGGAAACAGGACGGCATTCATGTAGGAGAGGCGGATCACCTGGTAGCCG
>VBJE01000235.1:0-2675 GCA_005879675.1 Chloroflexota bacterium | reverse complement strand
ATGCCGAATGATGCGAGGTGGGTGAGCATCGTTCCTGTCCCGCAGCCGACGTCTAGGATCCGGCGCTCGTGCAATCCGTTGGGGCCCAAGTACTGGTCGAGGATCTGGAGCAGGATCCTTCGCCTGCCGACGAACCACCAGTGGACGTCCTCGACCTGGCGGTATTCGGCGTAATACTCGCGCTTCAGGTCAGCAGTCCTGTCGCTCGAGCTGCGCGTAACGCTCGATCACGCCCTTGATCCCCGCTTCCAACGGGATTCGAGCCTTCCAGCTGAGCTCATCGGCGATCAAGCTGGTTTCGGCGATAAAGTCCCCCGTCTCCACCATCGCGGCATCAGCCGGCCACTCGATATGTCTGATCGAGCCGCGGCGCGCGGTGCGCACGATGAGCTCGGCCATCTCCAGAAACGAGACGCCGCGACCGCTGCCCACGTTGAAGATCTTGCCCTCAGCCCGCGGAGAGGAACCCGCCGCGAGCAGCGCATCGACGACGTCGTCGACGTGGACATAGTCCCGTAACTGCGCGCCCTTGCCGTAGACGGTCAGCGGCTGGTCGTGCATCGCCTGGTGGATGAACCAGTTGACGACTCCGTACCGATTCTGTTCGGGGCGCTGGAATGGTCCGTACGGATTGGTGATGCGAAGGATGCACGCCCGCATCCCATACAGCCGCCGGTACAGCAGCAGGTACTGCTCCGCTGCCCATTTGTGGATGCCGTAAACGGACAGGGGAGCGGTCGGCGCCGACTCGCTTGTGGGCTGCTTTGGGCTGGCGGCGTAGACGAGCCGCGAGCTCGGGAAAATAATCTTGACCTCGGGGTTGAGGTGGCGGCACGTGTCGAGCAGAGTCAGCAAGCCGCGGCTGTTGACGTCCAGATCCTCCAGCGGCGAGGCGTTGCTGGCCGTCGGGCCCGATTTGCCGGCCAGGTGGAAGATCACGTCGCATCCCGCGACTGCCTCCTCGACCACCGCGGGATCTCGAATGTCCCCGTGGAAGAAGGTCACGTCGCCGACCGTGGATTCGACGCTGCCTGGAAGCGGAGGCCACGACCGGCTCAGGACGCACACGCGCGCTTCGGTCCGCAGCAGTGCGCGGACCAGGTTGAAGCCCATGAAGCCGAGTCCGCCGGTGACGAGCACGCGCTTCTGCGCGTACGTCATCGCCGGCTGGAGACCTTATCGGACTGCGCCGTCACGGTCATCTCTCGAATCGAATAGGTGGGGTGCTGCATGGATCGGGCGTGCATGCGCGCCAGATACTCGCCGATGATGCCGAGCGAGAACAGCTGCGCGCCGGAGAAGATGGCGATCATCGAGGCCAGGAAGGAAAAGCCCGGCACGCCGCCGCCCTCGATCAGGTACTTCGCCACGACGAAGATGAGGGCGACGATGCCGACCAGGGTGAGAACGAATCCGATCAGGCTGGCCAGCTGCAACGGAAGCGTGCTGAAGCCCGTGATCATGTTGAGCGCGTGCACCACCAGCTTGCGAAACGTGTAGTTGGACTTGCCCAGCGTTCGCTGCTCGTGCCGGACGTCAACCGCGGCAAACCGTCTCGTACCCCACGTCAGCAGGGCGTCGATCGCGACGTACGGGCCGTCGTAGCCGGCGAACGCGTCTCGGATTCGCGTCCGAAACGCGCGGAAAGGTCCGGCCTTGCGCGCGATGGGCGCGCCCATGGCCGACTGGAGCGCGATCTTGGTCACCTGGCTGGCCATGTCCCGCCACAGCCCATGCGTCTCCTGAGCCGGCGACCCATACACGACGTCGGTGTCTTGGGTCAACTTCTCCAGCAGCTTGGGAATCTCTTCCGGAGGGTGCTGCAGGTCGTCATCGAGGGTGACGGTCACGTCATACCGCGCCATGCGGATTCCGCACAAAACCGCGTTGTGCTGGCCGTAGTTACGCATGAAGTGCACTCCCCGGATCCACGTGTGATCGCGCGCCAGGCCTTCGATCACCGACCACGTCCCGTCGCTGCTGGCGTCGTCGACGAGGATCAGCTCGTAGTCGGTGGCGAGGGTTTCGAGCACCGGCTGTATCCGGCTGGCCAGGAGCGGGAGGGAGAGCTCGCTGTTGTACGCGGGCACGACTGCCGAGATACTGGTTCGAGGGGACAAGCCACCAGGAGGATAACAAACGATTTTGGCGGGACCCTCGCCGCCCGACCTCAGCTCAGTGTGTAGGCAGTACCTGGGAAGTACGTGTCATAGGCGGCTGAGCTGCTCGCGTCGCGCGCCCAGACGGAGTAGCGATACGTCCCTGCGGCCTTGCCGACGGTGTTCCAGGTGAACGTGGCGTTGCTCGAGTAACCCTGCACGATCGTCCAAGCGCCGCCAGGGGCCATCGTCCAGAACTCGAAGCGGGGGTTGGGACAGCCGGACGCGTTGGCGCTGATGGTGACGGTCGTGCCGGCGGCCTGGGGCGATGCAGGAGACGCGGTGACGGTTACCCCTGCGCAGGGCACGGTCGTGAGCGCGTACGCCGTGCCTGGCAAGTAGGTGTCGTAGCTCGCCGGGCTGGCGGCGTCGCGCACCCAGACCGAGTAGCGATAGATCCCCGCAGGCAGGCCGGCGGTCGTCCAGGTGAAGGTGTTGCTGCTCGAGTACGGCTGGGTGATCGTCCAGCTGCCGCCTGGCGCCTGGATCCAAAACTCATAGAGTGGATTCGAGCAA
>VBJE01000119.1 GCA_005879675.1 Chloroflexota bacterium | reverse complement strand
TCTCGACGCGTCAGGCGCGTTCTCCGCGCTCGTGGTCCTCACGTAAGAGAATGCCCACTCGGCCAGCGCCTGCGCGCGGTTCGGCCGTTCGCTGGTCATCGACCGTGCGATCAGGATCGCGACGGTGATCGTGACGACGATCGCGATCGCGCTCGAGATGACGCTGTCGTAGTTGATCGTGCACAAGTAACCGCACCCGAGGTCGACCGTCGGGTGAGTCACCGGCGGCTGCTCCTCGAAGACAAACCTCATCGGCTCAGCAAGCTCCGCGCCGCGACCGCCACGAGCACGCCCTGGGCCGCCGCGACGCCCAGGATGACGAGCCACGCGTAGTCGAGGCCGAGCAAGAGTCCCGCTCCGACCCCTGCCCCGGAAAGCAGGGCCAGGCGGGGAAGGCTCGACATTCGGATGCTGAATCCGGCGCCGAGCGCCCGCTCGGCGAGGGCGCCGTTGATGGATCCCAGGATGAGGCCGAGCGCGACCGCGATTCCCGCGCGCGCGTCACCGGCGATCGAGAGCGCCACAAAGACGATCACGGCGGTCGCCAAACAGCCGACCACCGCCCTGCCCGTGACCCCTTGCAACCTCACCAATACCGCTTGACGTACCTCACGTACACGACCCACACGGAGGCGAGGATCCCGAGCACCAGGCCCACGAAGAGGAAGAGCGGCGAGGTGCGAAGGGCTCCATCGAGGACGATGCCCAGCACGATCGGCGCGACCACCGCGCCGGCCAGGAGAACACCGAGTCCCATGAGCTCGGCGCCTGTCGGCCCTGGGCTCCGGCTGGACGCCATACCCGCGCTAAATCCTACCGGGACGAGGGTTCGCCCAGCAGGCGGCGCAGCCACGGCGCGGGGATCCGCCAGCCTCCGTGCTGGAGGACGTCCGCCACCACCGTCGACGTGATGATCGCGGCCGCTATGAGGACCACGGCCAGGATGCGGCCGTGCCCGAACAGCGTCAGGCCGAGCCCGCCGAGGAGCGCGCTCGCGGCGTAGAACACGAAGCACGTCTGCCGCGCGTCGAGACCGAAGGACTGCAGGCGGTGATGCAGGTGCAGCCTGTCGGGCGAGGCCACCGAGGTGCCCTGCCGGCGGCGGCGCAGGATGGCCCAGCCGGTGTCGGCGATCGGCAGCGCGAGGGCGAGGACCGGCGCCGCCAGGGCGAACGCAACCGCGACCTTGGCAATGCCGACGATCGAAATCATGCCCAACGCAATGCCGAGAAAGTGCGCGCCCGAGTCGCCCATGAAGATGCGAGCGGGCGGGAAGTTGAAGAACAGGAACCCGGCGCAGCAACCCGCCAGCGCGCCGCTGAGCTTCACGACCTCGAGCTGCTCCAGCTGGCCGGCGGCCAGCATGAGGATCAGGGCCACGATCGCCACCACCCCGGCGGCCAGGCCGTCGGCGCCGTCGAGGAAGTTGACCGTGTTCTGCATGCCCGTCAGCCAGAAGACGCTGACGGGAGCGACCAGCAAGCCGAGCTGGACGATGTGGCCGCCGGGGAGGCTGAAGAACGCGATCTGGATGCCAAACGCGATCACCGCGAGGATGGCAAGCCCGACCTGCACCGCCAGCTTCGCCCACGGGTGCATGCCGCGCCTGTCGTCGACGATCAGGACGGCCATCGCCAGCCCGGAGACGACCAGGATGCCGGTGGTCTGGAGGTCGAGAGGCACGAACACGAGCGTCGCGACCGCGAAGCCGACCCACATCGCGAGGCCGCCCAGCATGGGAGTCGGGCTCTGGTGCGCGTGCCGTCCCCCCGGCTGGGCGACGACGTGAAACCGCCGCGAGAGCCACACCGCCAGCGGCACGGCGGCGACGCACACGAGAAGCGCAACGCCGAACGCCCACAGGCCGGGCAGCAGGTGCTCGCTGATGCTGGCCAGCGCGGCGCCGTTGAAGAAATCGCTCACATCAATCGAAGGCGTAAGGGATCGGGAACTTCCTGCACAGCTCGAGAGCGCGCTCGTGCACGGAGTCGAGCGTCGCCGGGTCGTCGATCCTCTCCACCAGGTCGGCGATGCAGTCGGCGATCACGGCCATCTCCGCCCGCTTCATGCCCCGGGTGGTGACAAGGGGCGTGCCAACACGTACGCCGCTGGGATTGAACTTCGACGCGTCGTCGAAGGGGATCGAGTTGCGGTTGAGGGTGATGCCGACCTTGTCGGCGATGTCCTGCACCTGCTTGCCGGTGCGCTTCTGCGGCCGGAGGTCGATGAGCATGAGGTGGTTGTCGGTGCCGCCGCTCACCAGGCGCAGGCCGCGCTCCATCAGCCGGTCGGCCATCGCCTTCGCGTTGGCCACGACCTGCCGGGCGTAGTCCTTGAACTCCGGCTTGAGCGCCTCGCCGAAGCAGACCGCCTTGGCGGCGATCGCGTGCATGAGGGGCCCGCCCTGCGTGCCCGGGAACACAGCCGAGTCGATCGCCTTCTGCCAGTCGGAGCGGCACAGGATGATGGCGCCCCACGCGCCCCGCAGCGTCTTCTGCGTGGTCGTGGACGTGATGGCGGCGTGCGGGATCGGCGACGGGTACACGCCGCCCGCGACCAGACCCGCGACGTGCGCCATGTCGACGAAAAGCGTGGCCCCGACAGACTCGGCGATCTGGCGCATGCGCGCCCAGTCGACGATCCGGGAGTACGCGGAGAAGCCGGCGAGGAGCATCTTCGGGCGGACCTCTTCCGCGAGCTTCTGCACGGCGTCGTAGTCGATGCGCTCGGTCTCGCGGTCGACGCCGTACGAGTGGATCTCGTAGAGCTTGCCGGAGAAGTTGGCGGGGCTGCCGTGCGTCAGGTGGCCGCCGGCGCTCAGGTCCATCCCCATCACGCGGTCGCCGGGCTGGCACACCGCCATGTAGACGGCTGCGTTCGCCTGCGAACCAGAATGCGGCTGAACGTTCACGTAGTCGGCGCCGAACAGCTCCTTCGCGCGCTCGATCGCCAGCGTCTCGATCTTGTCGATGACCTCGCCGGTGCCGCCGTAGTAGCGCCGGCCGGGATAGCCCTCGGCGTACTTGTTCGTGAGCAGGGTGCCCAGCGCCTCGAGGATGGCGGGGCTGGTCAGGTTTTCCGACGCGATCAGCTCGAGCGTCTCCGACTGCCGTCGGAACTCGTTGCGGATGAGCTGCGCGATCTCCGGATCTTCCTGGTCGAGGGCCCGGAAAGTCATGGTGGTGATGGATGGGCTCACTGAGGTGATGCTATCCCGAGCGCGGTTGAGGCGGCCCCAGCAGCTCCGGCGTGGGGATCGCGCCCTCGCGCAGGACGTGGGGCTCCGGACCCGTGAGGTCGACCACGGTCGAGGCCGTGCCACCGCGCGCCACGCCGCCGTCGACGACCGCCATCACTCCGGACAGCGCCTCGGCCTCTTCGGCGCTCATCGCCGGGTCGCGCCCGTGGAGGTTTGCGCTTGTGGTCATCAACGGTCCCGCGTGGCGGAGCAGGTCGAGCGCGACCTTGTGCTTCGGGATGCGCACGCCGAGCGTGCCGCCTCCGAGGGCGTGGAGGACAAGGGTCAGCGGCCCCGGCCACCACTTGCGCATCATGGCCTCCGCTTGCGAGTCGACGTGGACCAGTCCTTCGAGCTGCGACTCGGCGGCGACCATGAGGATCAGGGGCATGCCCACGGGCCGGCCCTTGATCTGGTAGATCCGCTTCTGCGCCACCTCGTCATCGGCGCTGGCACCCAGCCCGTACACAGTGTCAGTCGGAAACGCCACGACCGCGCCGCTGCGCAGCAGCTGCGCCGCGCGCCGCAACCCCGCTTGGGTTGGCTTCAGGACCATGCTTCGACGACTCGCTCGCGGCCGCCGGCGTCGCGATGGACGCGATGGCCCGCGAAGCCGTGCCCGGCGAGATCGCTCACGGCGCCGAGGATCGACGAGTCCACCTCGGCCAGCACCCGCCCGCCCGGCTTCAGCCTCGTGGGCGCGTCGGCCAGCAGCCTGGCCACGACCGCCGCGCCACCTTCGCCTGCGTACAGGGCGCGCGCCGGCTGCGCCGTCACCTCGGCCGGCAGCTTTGCGCGGGCGTCGACGTAGGGGAGGTTGGCGCAGACGACATCGAACTCCCCGCTGAGACCTTGCATGAGGTCGCCCTTGGCGAGGTGGACCCGGTCCCCCACCTGGTGCCGTGCCACATTGCGGGCCGCGACGACGAGCGCCTCGGGGCTGATGTCGGTCGCCCACACCTCGCTGTTCGGAGCGTAATGCGCGATCGAGATCGCGATGCAGCCGCTGCCGGTCCCCACGTCGACGACGCGGACCGGGCCATCCATCTCGCGCGCGATGGCGACCGCGCGCTGGACCAGCACCTCGGTGTCTGGGTTCGGCACCAGCACGTCGTGCGTGACCTCGAAGTCGAGGCCCATGAACTCGCGGTGGCCGACGAGGTACGCCACCGGCTCCCCTCTTGCGCGCTGCGCGACCAGGCCGCGGTATGCGCTCAGCTCGGCCTCATCGAGACGCCTGTCGAACCTCAGGTACAGGTCCAGCCGGCGGAGCTTCAACGCGTGCGCCAGCAAGAGCTCGGCGTCGAGGCGCGCGGAGTCCGAGCCGTGCTTCTGGAGGTAGTCGGCGGAGAGCTTCAGGACCTCAACGATGGTCAACTCGCGGCTGCGGCGCCGTTCAGCTGCGCCGTCCGCTCCGCCCCGATCAAGGCGTTCACCAGATCGTCGAGCTCGCCGGCCATCACGCGGTCGAGCTTGTGCAGCGTGAGGTTGATGCGATGGTCCGTGACCCGGTTCTCCTTGAAGTTGTAGGTCCGGATCTTCTCCGAGCGGTTCCCGCTCCGAACCATGCCCCGCCGCTGCGCGCCGATTGCCTCCTGCTGCTCCGCGAGCTT
>VBJE01000118.1 GCA_005879675.1 Chloroflexota bacterium | reverse complement strand
ACCCGGTCATGCTCGCCGACGGCGTCGTCATCCTCGCGTTCCGCGACCGCAGCGTGAGCGGCGAGACGCTGTCCGACCAAGCGCGCATCGCCGACTACGTGCTCAACCTCGTCCGACCCGTGGTCTTCACCTTCCTCCACGACTGCGCCGCGATCGCACACCTGCGTCTGTCGGACGTTATCGAGATGCGCGTCAGCGCGGACAAGAAGAGGGTCGCCGATTTTGCCCTTCCGCTCACGGACATCGTTCAGCCGAACGGAAATCGCCTGCTCTGGGGAGTGGCCTCTTAACTAGTGGCTCGGTGACGTGCTCGGCGATGGCGAGTGCGACGGCGAAGGCGAGGGGCTCGGACTGTGCACCGCGCTCGAACGCGCGCTGCTAGAGGTGTTGAGGTTTGGCGTCGTGATCGGCGCCGAGCTCACGTTGGCGAAGTAGAGCGCCAGCGGGACCACGACCATGCCGGCGATCACGGTCAGCACGAAGGTGACCGCACCCCACTCCCGACGCAGCACTGCCCAGTTCACGAAGGCGAAATTCTAGCGGCGACTAGTAATCGTCGTCGGACGAGTTGAGGGCTTCCTCTTCCTTCTTCTTGCGCTGGTTCAGGAGCCGGATGAAGTCCTGGGCCCGCGCGAGCGCCTTCCAACGCTCCGGGAAGAAGTCTTGAACCAGGATCTGTCGGTCCGGTTGCTGGTAGACGGTGACGCACCACTTGTTGAGCGTGCGCGAGACTTCGACCTCGAAGTCTTTCTCCGCGGTCTCATACCGAACCACCTTGTCGTCGTCGAATCTTTTTCGTCCTGAGACAGCCATAGGTAAATCACTCGGGCGGGGATGCGGCTCATTGAGCGTCTAATGATTATAGGCTCGTAAACAGGCCATCCTCAGCGAGGCTCTGGGGAGGCTTCCAGGAGCTCCCGGAGGAGCGGGGCGAGCTCGTCGCGGAGGCCCTCCCGCTTCATCGCCAGCATCAGGTTGGCCCGCAGGTAGCCGGGCACGGTGCCCGTGTCGTAGTAGTCGCCTTCGAACTCGAGTCCAACCACGGGCTGGCGGCCGATGGTGCGTTTGATGGCGTCCGTGAGCTGGATCTCCTTGCCGGCCCCGGGCTCCGCGCGGTCGAGCTCGGCGAAGACCGCGGGCAGGAGGACGTAGCGGCCGAGCGCGGCCAGGTCGGAAGGGGCGTCGGCGGTAGGAGGCTTCTCGACGATGTCGACGATCTCGTGAATCCCGCCCTTGGACCCACCTGTGGCGATGATTCCGTACCGGCTCACCTCGTTGCGGGGAACCCGCCTGACCGCCAGGACAGTGGCGCCAGTCATGTGATGAGCGTCGATCAGCTGCTTGAGCACGGGTTGGTTCTCGCTCAGGATCACGTCGTCCGCCAGCAGGACGGCGCACGCCTCGCCCTCGACCAGCCGGCGCGCGGTCCACACGGCGTGGCCCAACCCGAGCGGCTCTTTCTGCTGGATGTAGGTGATGTCGACCTGGTTGCTGAGGTCGTCGACCTCGCTCAGGATGTGGAGGAGGTCGCTCTTCCCGCGCTGCTCGAGGTAGTGCTCGAGCTCGAGCGAGCGGTCGAAGTGGTCGACGATCGCGCGCTTGCCGCCGCCGGTGACCATGATCACCTGCTCGATGCCGCTGGCGATCGCCTCCTCGACGCCGTACTGGATCGTCGGCTTGTCGACGAGGGGCAGCATCTCCTTCGGCTGCGCTTTCGTCACGGGCAAAAAGCGCGTCCCCAAACCGGCGGCGGGAAATATCGCCTTGCGCACTGAGGGCAGCGTCATTGGGGACAATCTATCGAATGGAGACTGTCGAAGGCATCCGGCCCGGCATCGAAGGCCGCCTCGAGCGCGTCGTGGAGGGCGACCTGCTCACCCACCACGTGGGTGGCAAGGGGACGTTCGCGACCCCGGCCATGATCGGCCTGATGGAGATCACCAGCCATCGCTCGGTGGAAAGCCTGCTCCCTCCTGGCCACACGACAGTCGGCTACGAGGTGCATGTGAGGCACCTGGCGCCGACCGCGCCCGGTCACACGATCGTCGTCACCTCGCGCGTCACGGAGGTGAAGGGCAACAAGCTGCACTTCGAGGTCGAGTGCCGCGAGGGCGACAAGCTCCTCGGCTCCGGGATCCACAAGCGCGCCATCGTGCCGGCGACCTTCTGAGATGAGCGACGAGCTCGACCGCGTCGCCCCCAGAGAGAGCGCGCGCACGAGGTCTCGGGACAAGAAGGTGCGCGGGCCGAAGGTCGTGTCCGTCAACCCGGGGCTGAAAAAGCTGGCCCAGCACCTGGCCGACAAACGCACCCGGAAAAAGAAGCGGTAAAGCGATACGCTGAGCAAATTCCGTCCACGTCCGGCACTGGGGGTTAGGGGATGAAGGCGTACGTGCTCATCAACGCGTCACCCGGGCGCGCACTTGAGGTGGCCAAGAAGATGGAAGGCGTGTCCGGAATCTCGGCCGCCGACGCCATCACCGGCGAGTACGACGTCATCGCGGTGTGCGAGGCCCCCGACGTCAACTCCATCGGCTCCCTGATCGTCGACAAGATCCAGAAGATCGACGGCGTCTTCAAGACCATCACCTGTCTGGCGGTGAAGTAACCTCTCCTCCCGTCTCGCGGGGAGCGGCGGCGAGCGCCGCGGCCACCGCCGGCAGGCTCGTCAGCCATCGCGTCATCGCGGGCATCTCCTGCTCGAAGCTGCCCACCGACGGCGACCAGGTGAGCTGCCGGCGCGAGTAGGAGTCGTCGCAATAGTGTGGTTTGCCGATGACATCGGTCGCGTAGACCCCGAGCCAGGGAACCCCGCCCTGCGGCGTCAGCATCTCGACGCCGAGGGCGCGCAGGTACGCGAGGTCGTAGGGGATCGACGCGACCTCAGCCTCGAAGCCGACGGCCCGCGCGGCCGAGGCGACCAAGTCGCGCCATGACGACTCGAAGCCTCCGACCAGGTAGCGCTGGCCCGGGCGCCCGCGGTCTGACGCCGCAAGGCAGGCGCGCCCGACGTCCTCCGCCGAGACGAAGGTCTGCTTCGCCCTCCCTCCGCCGGGTAGCCAGACCCGCCCGTGGACGACGCCGGCCATCAGCCGGGGAAGGATCCAGTCCTCGCCGTCGCCGAAGATGCGGCCGGGGCGCAAGATCACGACCTCGACGTCTTCGGCGGCCGCGAGCAGCCACTCCTCCTCGAAGAGCTTGATGCGCTCGTAGGCGTGCGCCGGCTTGAGCTGCGCCTTTTCGCTGATGCCCTCGAAGTGGTCGGATCCATAAACGTCCGCCGTCGACACGTGGACCAGGCGGCGAACGTGAGCCTTGCGCGCGGCGTCGACCACGCGCTGAAGCGCGGTGGGCGGTTGCCTGCGGTAGCGCAGACGCCGCGCCGGCGAGGCGGTCACGGCGCAGAAGACGACGAACTCGACGCCGCTTATGGCGTCGCTCAGCGTCTCCTCGTCGGCGTCCGCGTTGAGCTCGATGACCGGGACCTCGGTCGAGAGCGCGCGCGTGACGTGGCCGCCGAGAAACTCCCCCGCGCCGATGATCAGGTGCAAAACCGAGCGATTCTATCCCCGGCGCCTGGAGAGGGCCGCGGTGATCGCCGTCCGCACCCGCTCGACCATTCCTGTGACCCGGCGGCTCACCTCCCACCACGCCGGCAAGTCGGGCTGGATCGGCGGCCCGATCGAGACCTCGATGCGCTTGAACGGCCACAGCGAGTCGGTACCCGCGACCGCGACCGGGCTCACCGGTACGCCTGCCTGCAGCGCGAAGTAGCCGACGCCGTTCTTCAGCGGCCGCAGCGCCCGGCCGCGCGAGTAGCGTCCCTCCGGAAATATCAGCAGCACGCCTCCTCGGTCGAGCACCTGGTAGACGGTGCGCAGCCCCTGCTCGTCGAGCTCGCCCTTGTTGGGAGAGATCGGAAACACGCCGATCAACGGCAGCAGCCTTCGCTTCCATGCGCGGTTGAAAACGGTCTCCCTCTTGGCCATTGTGTAGATGAGGGGACGCTCCGGAAAGAACGGGATGATGAATGCGGGGTCGAACCACGGGACGTTCTCGAGCCCGGAGACGGTGACGCGGAACAGGTGGGTGACGATCCACCCCACGACGCGGCGGATGAAGAGGTAGAGTCGCGGCGGATCCATCGGCGTCGGATGGACGAGCGGGTCGAGCGGGCCCTGGATGAGCGCCCGGTACTCGGGGCTCCGATAACGCTGCCGGTCCGGCTCGCCCTCAGCCGAGGAAGTCGTGGAGGACGCGGTTGAACTCCTCTGGCCGTTCCGCCTGCGGCGTGTGGCCGGCGCCCTTGATCACGGCCAGCGAAGCCTTGCCGATCAGCGACTGGGCCCGCTCGGCATGCGCGAGCGGAAACAGCGGATCGTCGGCGCCCCAGATCAGCTGGACCGGGATCTTGAGCTCGTTCAGCCGCCTCGTCACGTCATGGTGGCCGCCGAAAAGCGCGCGCGGGTTGACGAGCGAGCGCACCGTCGAAAGGTAGGCGCTGCGGTAGCCGTCGGCCGCGTACATGTCGCGCAGGTCGGAGAGGTACTCGTCGTCCAGTGCCTGTGTGAGGTCGGCGCTCGCACCCGAGTAGCGCGCGGCGAATCGCCGGATCATCGTCCGGGGCGCCCACGCCAGCGCGTCGCGCGCCACGCCCATCACCGCCTCGCCGACTCGCGGAATCGTGACCAGGCCGTACATCACCTGCGCCGTGCGCACCTTCGGGCGCCCGAGACCGAGGGTGTTGACGAGCACGAGCTTGCGCACGAGCCTTGGCCGGTCGAGGGCGACCTCGAGCGCGACGCGTCCACCCAGCGAGGCACCGATCAGCGCGGCCGAGCGCAGGCCGCGGTCCTCCATGTAGCGCTCGATGAAGCGCGCGAAGTACGGGACGGTGTAGCGCGCACGGGGCTTGTCGGTGCGGCCGTAACCCGGAAGGTCGGGGGCGTAGACGCGGTGCCTCGTGGCCGTCGGCTCCAGGTTGCGCCTCCACTCCATGTAGCCGGACGAGCCCAGGCCGTGGATGAACAGCACCGCCGGGCCGCGACCGCCCAGCATGTGGTGGACGCGCAAAGATCCGAGGTCGAGGAAGCCTGACTGCACCAGCTGAGGCGCCTTCCTGGAGGAGATCACTCGGTGGGAAGGATACGGGCGGGGCTCGCGAGCCCGGTCACCTTCATGCCGCTCGCGAACCGCGACATCTCCGAGTCGTGGATGACCGTGACCGCGCCGGGGCCCGCGGCCAGCCATTCGCCCTCCATCCACACCGCGGCGCTCCGCTCGTCGATGCCGAGAAGCGTCGTCCCCGGCAGCTCGCGGCGCGCGGATTCGATCCACCGGTGGCCGAAGGTGTCGTAGTGCGGCAGCACGGCGGTGTCGGGCACCAGTCCAAGCGCGTCGGCCGGCCGGCGGTTGGTGCGGTCCGGCCATGTGGCGCGAATGAGGGTGTGGCTGCACAGGGCCATCGCGCCGGCCGAGGAGCCCGCCAGGGCGGCGCCTCCTCCCACGCATCGAGGATCGCGGTCCACACCCGCGACCCGCGGAGCACCTGTGCGACAAGGCCCGGGTCACCGCCGACCAGGTAGAAGAGCCCACCGCCGCGAGCAACCTCAGCCAGCTCTTTGGAGTTGGCTTCGGCTCGCTTGAGGATCGGGAGCTCGCGCAGCTCGAGCCCGAGAGGCGTGAACCAGGAGGTCGCGTGCATGACCGCTTCTTCCGGTCCCTGCCGTGCCGCCGCGGTCGGAACCACGAACGCCGGGCCTGGCCCGGCGCCCGCGACGAGCATGCGGTCCTGGTCCTCGTTGCCGGGCTTGAACTCGTCCCCACCGTTCAGCACGAGCATTCCCGACACGTCCGTAGGATATGGCGGTGTCTGACCCCGTTCGAGTCAGGATCGCGCCGAGCCCGACCGGCTTCGCGCACCTCGGCACCGCCAGCACCGCGCTCTACAACGTGCTGTTCGCTCGCCAGACCGGCGGCACGTTCGTGCTCCGCATCGACGACACCGACATGGAGCGCAACCGCCCCGAGTACGAGGCGCTGATCTACGAGAGCCTGCGCTGGCTCTCCCTCGGATGGGACGAAGGTCCCGACAAGGGCGGCCCGCATGCGCCTTACCGGCAGTCCGAGCGCGTCGACGTTTACAAGGAGGAGGCGGCGAGGCTGATCCAGCAGGGCAAGGCCTACCGCTGCTACTGCACCCCGGAGGAGCTCGAGGCGGAGCGCCGGCAGGCGCAGGCGGAAAAGCGCGCGTACAGGTACTCGCGGCGGTGCCTCACCAACCCACCCGAGGGACGCTCGGTCTTCGCCGTCCGCTTCAAGGTGCCCGGGGGCGAGGTCACGTTCGCCGACATGGTGCGAGGGGAGATGCGGTTCGACGCCGGCCTGATCGGCGACTTCATCATCGTCAAGTCGGACGGCTACCCGACCTATCAGTTCGCGAGCCCGGTCGACGACGCGCGGATGGAGATCACTCACGTCATCCGCGGTGAGGAGCACCTCTCCAACACGCCTTACCAGCTGATGCTCGTCGACGCGCTGGGCTACCCGCGGCCGCATGCCTACGCGCACATGCCGCTGATCCTTGCCCACGACGGATCGAAGCTCTCCAAGCGCAAGCACCCGGAGGCAAACCTGATCCTGTTTCGCGACCAGGGTTACCTGCCGGAGGCGTTGATCAACTACCTCGCGCTGCTCGGATGGAACCCGGGCACAGAGCAGGAGATCTTCTCTTTCGACGAGCTGGTGCGGGCATTCTCATTCGAGCGCGTCCAGCACGGCGGCGCGCGCTTCGACTGGGAGAAGCTGAACTGGATCAACGGCGAGTACATCCGCGGGCTCAGCGACGAAGAGCTCGCCAGGCGCCTGAAGTCTTTTCTTCCTCAGCTCGACGAGGACGTGGTTCGGCGCGCCATCCCGCCGCTGCGCACGCGCATGTACAAGCTCGCGCAGGCGGTCGACTATCTCGACTATCTGTGGACGGATCCTCCAACTCCCTCGCTCGACGCGGAGACGGTCGAGCGCGTCAAGGCGGCGATCGACGCGCTCAAGGACGTGCCATGGGAAGCCGAGGCGATCGAATCTGCGCTCGAGAACGCCGTTGCCAGCTCGGGCGTCGGCAAGGGCAAGTTCTACACGCCGCTGCGGGACACGCTCACGGGCAAGAAGGTCTCGCTGCCCATCCACTACACGCTCGAGCTGCTGCCGAAGGACGAAGCCCTCAAGCGCCTCGAGCGAGCCGCCTGATGCCGCTCACGATCGTCATCGACCTGGATCCGAACATCCTCCGCATCGGGCCGCTGCTCATCACCTGGCATGGCGTCTTCTCCGTCCTGGGCATCATCGCCGCGGCGCGCATCGGCTTCTGGCTCCTGGAGCGAGACGGCGTGGAGGTGAAGGGGGGAGGCGGTGACGGCCTCGCGTGGATGGTCATCGTCGGCCTGGTCGGCGCCCGTCTCCTTTATGTGTGGGAGAACTTTCGCGGGATCAGCCAGTGGGGCGGCCTGTTCGGGGCGATGGTCGGGGCCTTCATCTGGGCGCGGCGGTCGAAGTTCTCGTTCTGGAAGATCATCGACGCCGGCGGGCCGGCGGCAATGCTCGGGCTCGCCGTCGGACGCATCGGCGACGTCATCAACGGCGAGCACCACGGCACCCCCACGAACCTCCCCTGGGGCGTCGAGTACGTGAACCCCAACACGCTTGGCGAGCCCGGGAAGGTGGTGCACCCCGAGGTCGCGTACGAGATGGTGCTGTGCCTTGCGATCCTCGCCCTGATCCTGCCGTTCCACGAGCGCCTCAAGAAGCGCCTGCCGGTCGGCGTGCTCGGCCTGCTCTACCTCGCGATCTACGCCGCGGGCCGCTTCCTCCTCAGCTTTCTGCGCACGGACCAGAGCGTCTTTATCGGGCTTCGACAGGCGCAGCTGGCGTCGGCGCTGATGGTGATCGCCGCGATCATCTTCGTACCGGTTCTTTGGCGGCGAGCCGCAAGAGCCGCCGCGCCAGGGCCGGCGACCCCGAGTCGTGCTTGAAGTAGACGTGCACGTGGTCGTGGGTCTTCATGGCCGCGCGCACCGCGTCGACCCACGGCTCCAGAGTTGCGGCGGTGTAGCCACGCCGTAGCCGGAAGTAGGCCACCGAGCCCAGGTCGACCAGCGGCGCGCGCGGCCACTTCGCCTCGTCGGTGATCACGAGCGCCGCGCCGTGGGCGCGCAGGACCTGGTAGGTGTCGTCGTCGAACCACGACTCGTGGCGAAACTCCACGGCCGCGGGCCGGTTCAACGCCGCGAGCAGGGAGTCGAGGAGGGCGACGTTCTTGGCGCGCACCGGTGGAAACTGGAGAAGGACTGGTCCAAGCCGCTCCCCGAGCACCGCGATGCGCTCGGTGAAGATGCGCGCGAGGCCCACGCGGTCGAAGGTGTCGGCCGAGTACGTGAGGCCGCGGTTGGCCTTCATGCAGAAGCGAAAGTCCGGAGGCACGTCGCCGGCCCACTTCTCGAGGGTTGCATGTGGCGGTGTGCGGTAGAAGGAGCCGTTGAGCTCGACGCCGTTGAGCCGCTCGGCGTAGTGGCGCAGCATCTTCGAGCCGGCAAGCGACGCCGGGTAGAACTTTCCCTTCCAGGTCGCGTAGCTGAAGCCGGACGTGCCGGCGAAGAGCGTCTCTACACCTCGACTGGTTGACGACTTCGCATCACGCGCTCGTGCAGCTGGCCGCACGCGGCGTCGGCCTCACGGCCGCGGGTGTCGCGAACCGTCACGTTGAGTCCCTGGGCGGCCACCATGTCCTTGAACGCGCGGATCGACGCGCGGACCGGCGCGCGGTAAGGAGTGTCCTCGACCGGGTTGAACGGGATCAGGTTCACGTGCGCGAGCTTGCCCTTGAGCAGCACCCCCAGCTCTTTCGCGTCCCGCTCGCTGTCGTTGACGTCCCCGAGCATCACCCACTCGTAGCTGACGCGGCGACCGGTCCGTTCGCCATATGCCTGCGCCGCCTCCACCAGCTCGCGCACCGGGTACTTGCGGTTGATCGGCACGAGGACGTCGCGCAGCTCATCGCGCGCGGCGTGCAGCGAGATGGCAAGGGTCACCGGAATTCCTTCCTCGCCCAGCTGGACGATCCGTGGGATGAGGCCGCTGGTGGAGACGACGATGCGCCGCGGGCTGATGCCCAGCAGGTCGGGATCAGCGAGCCTGCGCACCGACTCGACGACCGCGATGTAGTTGGCCATCGGCTCGCCCATGCCCATGAAGACGACATGCGAGAGCCGTCGCCCCTCGGCGACGAGCACCCGCTCGGCGTCGAGCGCCTGCTCCACGATCTCGTGCGCCTTCAGGTTGCGGCCGAACGGGAACTTGCCTGTGGCGCAGAAAGGGCAGCCGATGGGGCATCCCGCCTGCGAGGAGATGCAAAGGGTCGAGCGGTCCGTGTAGCGCATGACCACCGCCTCGACCGAGTGCCCGCCGTCGAGCTCGAACAGGGTCTTGGTCGTGAGCCCGTTATCGGCCTCGGAGACTGCGATCGAACGCAGCGAGGTGGCGCGAAACTCAGCCGCGAGCGCTTCGCGCAAGGCCTTCGGCAGGTCTTTCATGGCCGCGAAATCCGTCACCCCGCGAGCCAGCCAGGTCCATATCTGCCTGCGCCGATAGGCGGGCGCCTGGTGTTCCGCAAGCCACGCTTCGAGCTCGGCTGCGGAGAGAGACATGATCGGCGTCACGCGCCTACTGTACCGACGGGTTCGTACACCTCCCCGCGCTCGCGCACCAGGCCATCGTCGACCAGCTTGCGGAGGTGCGCGCGCAGCGTCATCTCGGCCGCGACCATGAGCTTCTCCTCGAGCTCGCCGTACACGCGGCGCGTGAGCTCGGCCGGGGTGCCAGGCCCCTTGCGCACGGCGGCGAGCACCTGCGCCTCGCGCTCCAGCCGATGCCGGCGATACTCCTCGATCTTGGCCATCGCCTCGCGCACCGGGTCCCAGTGCCCCGGAAAGAGGATGCGCGGTCGCAGCGCGGCGAGGCGCTCGAGGGAGCGCAGATACGCGGCCACGTCGCCTTCGGGGTAGGTGACCATCGAGCTGCCCTGGCCGAGGATGAGGTCGCCGGTGAAAACCGCTCCATCGCCGGGGAGGAGAAAGCACAGGTGGTCGGCGCTGTGCCCGGGCGTGTGCAGCGCCGTCAGGCTCAGGTTGCCCGCGCGGACGACGTCGCCGTCGCGCAGCTCGGGGTGCCGTCGCACCGACGCGTGGTGCGGGGCCGCGAACCGCTCCGCCAGCGGCAGGTGGTCGGGGTGCGAGTGCGTCACAAGGACCACGCCGACCGTCTTGCCGGCGAGGCGCTGGTTGAGCGCGGCGAGGTGGGACTCATCGTCGGGCCCGGGGTCGATGACCACGGACACCGGTCCCGCGTCGACGATCCAAGTGTTGGTGCCAGGACCGGTGTAGGGGCCCGGGTTGGGGGCGACGACGCGAGTTATCGCCGGCAAGCTAGCGGGCGCGGTAGGCGGGCAGGTAGATGTCGGCCCCGTCGGGCCGGCTCACGTCGAGCCAACCGTCGAGCTGCGTGTCGACGATCAGCCGGACGAGAGGTTCGCCAAGCTCGGGCACGGGCAGGGGCTTGCGCTCGCCTGTGGCCGATATCCGCACCTTCCACCAGCCACCCATCGGCTCCGCGGAGACGCTCAGGGAGTCGCCCAGCAACCAGTCCCTGGCGCGCGTGAACGCCTCGACCATCGGCGGCTCGGAGCCAAGCACCACGGCGTCAGCGGGAACGTCGTTGAAGGCCGCGGGCATGGCCAGGTTGAGGACCGCTCCGAGGACGACGCCCCGCGCGCTGTCCTTGGGCTCGACCGCCGCGACCTCCAGGCCCGCGGCCCTCCGCCCCACCTCCTGGGCCTGCTCGAACAGGCCCTCGAGCATCTCCGGCCGCCCGAACGCCGCCTGGCGCGCGGACTCCTGGAGGGCGAGCACCGAGGACCGCAGCTTGTGCCCCAGCCGGCCGAGCAGGTGCTCCCGCTGCTCCTCGATGAGCCGCTGCCCCATCTCGGCCGACTGCCGCGCGGCCCTCAGCCCGCTTCGCGGCCCCCAGCCGACCAGGCGGCCGTTCAGGACGAGCGCCTCCCAAGGACCGCCGGGAGGCGGGAAGTCGGCGTCCGCGGGGCCATGCCGCTCGTGCTCCGGCACGGACTCGAGGCCGCCGCCGACTCGGACCCACATCGGCGTGACGGGGCCGTTCATAAAGGAGCTAACGGAATTGGAGGGCGCGACTGGCGCCTCACGCCGGATCTGCGGCGCCCTCTCAGGTCCGAATCCGGGCAGGGACGGTGAATCTGAAGGTCGTGCCGCGCCTGTCGCTGGCCGCCACCCAGACGCGGCCACCGAACGATCGCTCGACCACGAGCCGGCACAGGTAGAGCCCGAGGCCGAGCCCACCCTGGGAGCGGCTGCGCCCGGCGGGCCCCGTCTTTTCGAACACCGTCTCGAGCGTCGCCGCGGGCAGCCCCTGGCCGTTGTCCGCGACCGTGACCTCGAGCCATCCGCGCTGGACCTGGCGCGCCTCGACCTGGACCGAGCCGGTCGTGTACTCGAGCGCGTTGCCGATCAGGTTGGTCAGCACCTGCCCCAGGTGGGCGGGCTCGCAGAACGCCGGCGGCAAGTTCTCGGGCAGGTTGACCTTCACGGCCGCGGTGCGCTCGGCGTACCGGTGGTTGAGCACGGCCAGCACGCCGGCCATCGCCGAGCCAAGGTCGACCGGCTCGGGTGTCGGCTCGAAGTGCCGGGTCTCGAGCTTGGCGATGATCAGCTGGCTCTCGACCAGGCTCAGCAGGCGGTCGGACGACTCGTACGCCTCCTGGAGAAGGGTGCGCCGGCCGGTCGAGTCGATCGTCTCGTCCCATTGCATGATGCCGGCGAGCGTGTTCTTCATCGCCGCCGCGGGGCTTCGCACCTCGTGGCCGATCGCTCGGAGCATCAGGTCCTTCGCCTCCAGCGCCTGCCGCTGCACGGTCACGTCTTCGTGCAGCGTGAGCACGCCGGCGGGCTCGCCTTCGAGGCCCGGGATGACGACACGCCGGACATGGACCGTGCGGTCCGGTTCCTTCATGCGCAGCTCGATGGTCCCGTCGGAGTCGGCGTCCTCGGCCGGGATGGCGCCGGCGGCCGCATAGATCTCGTCGGGCTTGCGGCCCGGCATCTCCGAGGCCTGGAGACTGTAGATGGCCTCGATCTCCGGGTTCGCGTAGACGATGCGCCCGGCGGCGTCCTCCAGCATCACGCCCACCGGCGAGTGGCGAAGGATCGCGTTCATCATC
>VBJE01000117.1 GCA_005879675.1 Chloroflexota bacterium | reverse complement strand
ATCACCGAGCAGGAGGCGACCGAGCTGTCAGCCGAGGACCTCGTCCCCAAGGAGGAGGTCGTCGTCACGCTGACGCACCGGGGCTACGTCAAGCGCCAGCCTCTGCGTGTCTTCCGAGCGCAGAAACGAGGCGGGGTGGGATTGAAGGGCGCCAAGCCGACCGCGGGCTCGGATGCGCCCAGCGGGACGCGCGAAGAGGACTACGCGCTGCATCTCCTGACGACCCATACGCACGCGTCGATGCTCTTTTTCACCCAGAGCGGCCGTGTCTTCCAGCTGCGCGTGCACGAGGTGCCGGAACGCGAGCGCCAGGCCAAGGGCATGCCGATCAACAACCTGATCGACATCGGATCGAACGAGCGCATCACATCGGTGTTCGTGCGCCCCGAGACCGAGAGCGAAGCGCACTACATGCTCATGGTCACCAAGAACGGATACATCAAGAAGACGGCGATGGCCGAGTACGCCAACGTGCGGCGCAACGGCCTGATCGCGATCAACCTGCAGGAAGGCGACGAGCTCGACTGGGTCACCCCCACCAGCGGCAAGGACGAGGTCATCATCGCCACCGAGCTGGGCAAGGCGATCCGGTTCAGCGAGACCGAGGTCCGCGCCATGGGTCGGGACACGCAGGGCGTGATCGGCATCAGGCTCGGCAAAGGCGATGCTGTCGCGGGCATGGCGGCGGTCGTCGAGGGCGGTGACCTGCTCGTCATCACGCAGCGCGGCTACGGCAAGCGCACGCCGCTGTCGGAGTACCCGCTCAAGCATCGCGCCGGGCAGGGCGTGTTCACGCTCAAGGTCACAGACCGCGTCGGCAAGCTGGCCGCGGTCCGCGTCGTGAGCGACCCGGAGGAAGAGATCCTCGTCATCAGCGCCAGCGGGATGGTGCTGCGCACGTCGGTGGGCGCGATCTCCCAGATCGGGCGGCAGACGCAAGGGGTGATCGTGATGCGGCTCGCGCCCGACGACCCGGTGGTGGCCATCGCCCCGGTCGCCGGAATCGAAGAGAGCGACTCGAAGGAGTAGGTCGTGCAGCTCGACTACGGCCTGATCGGAGCCTGGCTGCTGGTTGTCGGAGTCCTGGCGATCGCGTTCGAAGGGGCGCTGGCGGCCGTGTGGAGCGTGCGCCTGTCAAAACGAGCGCGGCTCGTCCAGGAAGAGCTGCTCGTGGAGCGGGGTCGGATCGAGGCCGACATCGAGCGGCTGCGGCTGGCTCTGGCGGAGACCGAGGTCCTGTGGCAGCCTTACGGGAGGTTGCTCCGCTGGTTGCGCCACCCGATCGCCATCGCGCTGCTCCAGTCCTACGCCCGGCGGCGGGTCAGGGTCAGATGACCACCGGCCGCGCACGAGCGGACGTCCCTCAGGACACGTTCGCCCAGCAGGCGGTGCAGGACGCGGTGACGCGCGAGCGGGCGCGCATCGCGCGCGAGCTGCATGACGGTGTGGCCACGGACCTGGCCGGCGCCATCTCCCTGTTCAAGGTGTACCTCGAGAGGTCGAAAGGCGAGCAGGACGAAATCCTCAAAGACGCGTTCGACATCCTCGAACGCTCGCTGAAGCACGTGCGCGAGTCGCTCGCCGAGCTGCGGCCGGCGGATGTCGGGCCGGAGGGCGTCGTCGGCGACCTGCGCCGGCAAGCGGAGGAGTTCTCTCGGCTCTACGGCATCCGTGTCGAGCTTTCGAGCATCGGCACCGAAGACATGATCTCGGCTCAGCATCGGGCCGTCGTGGCGCAGGTGGTGCGCGAGGCGCTGAGCAACGTCCGGCGGCACTCGGGCTCGGCGATCTGCCGGGTCAAGATGGCGTTCGCGGCCCGGCCGTTTTTGGTCGAGGTTTCCGACGAGGGCCGAGGCTTCGCCGACGCCAGGACGGGTGGCTACGGCTTGATGGGCATGCGAGAGCGTGCGGCCGGTATCGGCGGGCGGCTCGAGGTCGTCAGCACACCAGGGCGCGGCACGACGGTTTTCCTGTTCGGCCCGATCTAGCCCGCGCTACCAGGTCATCCGCTTCAGCTGAATCGCCGGAAACTTCAGATCGTCGTCGGTGACGGTACGTAGCTTCCGCGTCACGCTGTCGACGAGCATGCGCGCGCGCGGGTCGGCAATGCCCATCGCGCGGCCGATCTCCGGGCACGAAAAGCCGTGGCTCAGCAGGTGCGCGGCCATGGTCTCGCTCTGATTCAGGCGGCTCAGCGGTCCTCGGAGCGCCGCCACCATCGGCGCGAGGCTCAACCCGAGGCTGTACGCATGCGCGACGTCTTGCTCCGTGTACCAGTGGTCCTGCCGGCATCCGACGATGAGCAGGCCGATCGGTCGCTCTCCGAGCTCCCCGACAGGGGCGTAGAGGATCGCGTGCCAGTCGAGCTCCCAGTCGTCGTCGTTCGATGCGTGCTCGCTGATAACTGAGCTGACGACGATCGGCTTGCGCTCGTAAAGCGCTCGCCGCGACAGCGGCATCAGCGGATGACGATCGAGCAGCTGTCGCGAGATCTCCGAGGCAGCGATGGGCTGGACGCAGCCGCCGCGCAGGTACCCGAGCACCCACCTGTCGTGGCAGATGGTGCTGAGGGCCAGTCCCAGCCGGCGCCTGGCTTGATGTAGGTCTGGGAGCTGGCCCATATCGGGAGGTTATTGGCGTCCGCCGATCCCGACCTCAGCGCCGGCTCAGTCTTTCCTCAAGAAACCCTGAACCTGATACGTTGCGGCAGGGATCGGTGGCGTGAGCGCCAGGTTGCTGGTGGTCGATGACGAGGCGCGGACAGCGGAGCTGACCGCGGATCTGCTGCGCAGGGCCGGCTACACGGTCGATGTTGCCGCGAGCGGCACGGAGGCGCTCGAGCGCGTTCGCGCGGGTTCGCCAGACCTGATGCTGCTCGACTACGAGATGCCGGACATGGAAGCGCCGGAGGTCCTCGACTCGCTGCGCTCCGGCGGCTCGCGCATACCGTTCCCGGTCATCATCCTGACCGGCGCCCGGCACTCGCCCGCGGACCAGGTCCTCGGCCTCGAGCGTGGGGCGACCGACTACATCGTCAAGGGCACCGATCGCCAGGTCGTGCTGGCGCGCGTCCATGGCGCTTTGCGCGAGCGGGCCGCGTCGTCAGGGGCGATCACGCGCGGAAGGCTGCACGTCGACGCGTCGCGTGGCGCAGCGCGACTCGGCGATCGGGTCTTGAAGCTCGAGCGCCGGCCGCTGATGATGCTGCAGCTGCTCGCCAACCACGCCGGCGACGTGGTGTCTCGCGCCGAGCTCCTGGACCAGGTGTGGGGATCTTCGTACAAGGGCTTCGAGCACAGCCTCGAGCAAGCGGTCCACCAAATCCGGCGCGAGCTCCGGGAGCCTGGGTGGATCGAGACGGTGCGCGGGATTGGCTACCGGTTCATCGCCCGCGCCTGAGGCGCGTGCCGAGCTCGCGGAAGGCCTGCACCGCCTTCGGTCCACGCTGGCGCGGGTGCGCGCGGAGCTGGAGGTGGCAATCGGCGACGGCGAAGGCCCGCCGGTCGAGCGGCTGCTCTCCGACCTTCGCGAGGCCCTCGAGCTCGTGGGCGACGTCGAGGCGGCGGCGCTGGGAGTGGTGCGGGTGCTGGTGGTCGACGACGACGAGCGCCTCGGCGAGCTGACTGCTCGCGGGCTCCGGCGGATGGGCTATGACGCGGAGGCGTCGGGCCGGCTGCGAAGCTTGCGAGCTCGCGAAGTGGTGGTGTTTGACCTCGGGGTCCTGAACTCGTTGGAAGCCGAGGAACATGCGGCATTGACCGTGGCGCGGCCGATCGTAGTCACGGGCGCGGCTGACCCTGGTGCGCGGGCCCTTGCCGACAACTTGGGCGCCAGCGATTACCTGGTCAAGCCGGTTGAGCTGGATGCGCTGGTCGCTGCGATCAAGCGGCGAATAGCGGAGGAACGACGCTAAGACCTACCGGTTCGCAACGGGGTAGGTCACGGATTCACCCCTCAGCCAGGAAAGGGCGGAAGGACCACGGTGAACACCGCGCCGCGCGATGATCCGGTGTAAAGGAGTTCACCCTGGTGCTCGCGCACGATGCCATAGGACATGAAGAGCCCAAGACCGGTCCCGTGTTCTTTGGTTGTGAAATGCGGCTCGAAAAGGTGATGGCGGTTTTCATCAGCAACGCCGTTGCCATTGTCAGTGACAGTCAAGAAAGGCGATCCATTTCCGCGTCGCCCTGTTTTCATCTCGACGCTCCCATTCTGTGGCGCGGCGTCGATGGCATTGTTGACAAGATTCGTGATGACCTCGCGCAGGAGAAGCGGGTCGGCCTTGACCTTGACCTGTTCGGGAGATTCACGCAGCGCGAGCTCGACGTGTTTCACACGTGCTCGGGGCCGCGCCATATCCTGCGCACGCGTCACTAGCTCGTTGAGGTCGATGGGCTCGGCCGCGAATGTGACGCGTGTCGTAGCGCCCTGGGAGAGGCTTTGCAGCACGGTGACGGCATCGTTGGCAGCCAATTTCGCAGTCTCGACTGCATCGCGATCAACAGGATCGAGGCGCTTGGCATCGATCTCCTTCAGATATCCAACTGCCGTCGCCATGTGATTACGTAGGTTGTGAACGACTCCTTCAACAGCTCGGCTGTGGAAGAGGTGCCTATCGGCGTCGGAGAGCTCCGACTCCAGGATTCGCCTGACCCGGCGGCCAGCAATCGTGTCCGTCAGGGCGAGTGCGAGGAGTAGAACGATCGAGGCCAGCAAATAGCCGAGGAGGGATCCATCCAGCACGTAACTCATAGAAGGCCGGCGTGAAGTTGTGTCGGACAACGGTTCGTATCGACTCGCCTCCTCGGATGGAGAAGCCAACCGCCAAAAGTGCCCAACCGGTTATCCATACAGCGACAAGGACGACCAGACGCCCTCCAAGCGAGAGGGGAGGCCCGCCGAGCCACTCAGTTGCGACAAACGATCCGAAAGCCGCATATGCGGCCGAGATGACACTATTGGTCGGAATGCGCCAATGGTCGCGGCCACCTAACGTCAGCCCTAATGACAGGCCCACCAGTGTTGCGTCAATCGGGTTGAGAAGGAGAACAGCTGGCCCGATCGCGAGTGCCGAGAGGGTCAGCCGGCCTCGCTCAATCGAAATCGCGGTTCGACTCAGGAGTAGGACCGCCAGAACCAGGTAAATGACAAGGACCACGCTGTCCTCGCGTAAGGAGCCTTGCCGACCGGTGGCGGCATCCACAAGAAGGGTCGCCGCACCTAACGCGGCGAGGTAGCCATAAAACAGTGAGAGTCGAGCTGTGCGAGTGTTGGTAAGCTCCGCGGCGCGAAAGCGACTGTGAGTCAACGGAAGTATCGCGTGCTGGTGGTCGACGACAGCATCGTGCCGCGGACTGCCGCGCGAGCCATGCTGAGTTCGACCTCGGAGCTTCGTTTGGTCGGTGAGGCCGTATCCGGAGCTGATGCCCTCAGGTCGATCGACGCCTTGAAGCCTGACCTCGTGCTGATGGACGTGCACATGCCTGACATGGATGGGCCATCGACAACTAGAGCCTTAATAGCGCGACACCCCGAGACCAAGGTCATTGCATGGACTGTATCTGAAGCTAGTGATGATCTCCTTCGAATGATGCAAGCTGGCTGTACGGGTTACGTCCTGAAGGACGCTGGTCCGACCGAGTTGCGGCGAGCTTTGCTTGCAGCCTTGCGAAATGAGAAGCCGATGCCGCGGAGGATGATGCCTGACGTCGTTCGACGTGTAGTCGAGACAACACCACTTCCAACCCATTCCAATGTGAACCTGACTTCGCGCGAGATGCAGGTGCTTCGCGCAGTGGCGAAAGGACACACGACGAAGCGAATGGCAAAGGATCTGGTGCTGGCTGCCCCATCGATCGAGACGCACCTCCACAACATCTTCAAGAAACTCGACGTCAACAATCGCGGTGAAGCGGTCAGTTCAGCTCTCAAACTTGGACTGATCACCTTGGCGGACCTCTGACTCATCAATAGCCAGGCGTTCAACTCATGGTTTTCCATGAGTCTCAGGTATGGCATTTGACGATTCCCAGCCGGCAGGTCGATGCGGACACTTGTGATTACTACAAATGACTTGGAAGACGCAGCCGCAAATGAAGGGAATCTAAGGGGATAGGAGGGAGTCATGGTCCGCATGTTTCGGCGCTTCCTGCGAGGCAACAGCAGGCCGCGCGTGGCGGGGCTCTGGATCTTCTAAGGGCTGATCTAGGAGGCCTATAAGGGGCAGATCCCGCTTAGGTCGGTACCAAGCAGAAAAGCCGGGTCTAGAATTCCAGCGTTTTGACCTCCTTTCGCTCGCTTCCACGGGCGGCTCAGGTCTACTTGGCTGGCGTCATCGCCATCGGCCTCGGGATGATCCCGTTTGCCTGGGTACTTTCGCCAGTTTCAACCAACAAGGCCCTACCGCTCCTGTACCTGGCGGTA
>VBJE01000116.1 GCA_005879675.1 Chloroflexota bacterium | reverse complement strand
GATCGAAGCCCAGGACTGGGTGGAGATGCTGATGCGCATGTACCTCAGGTGGGCGGAGCGACATCGATTCGAGGCCGAGATCATCGACGAGTCACGCGGGGAGGAGGCCGGCCTGAAGAGCGCGACCTTCATCGTCCGCGGTCCGCGCGCCTACGGCCTGCTCCGCTCGGAGCATGGCGTCCATCGCCTTGTGCGCATCTCGCCGTTCGATCAGAACCACCGGCGCCACACGTCCTTCGCGCTCGTCGAGATCATGCCCGAGCTCGAGAGCACGGACGAGGACGCGGTGGTCATCAACGCGCAGGACATCCGCATCGACACCTATCGTTCCACCGGAGCGGGCGGCCAGCACGTCAACAAGACAGACTCCGCGGTCCGCATCACGCACCTGCCCACGGGGATCGTCGTCACGTGTCAGAACGAGCGGTCGCAGATGAAGAACCGCGAGATGGCGATGAAGGTGCTGAAGGCCAGGCTGTTCCAGCGGCAGCAGCAGGAGGCGGCCGCGCACCTCGATCAGATCCGCGATCAGGTCATGCCCGCGGAGTTCGGCTCCCAGTCGGCAACGCGCAGGCGGTGCTGGACGGCGAGATCGACCCGTTCATCGAGGCCTGGTTGCGCTGGCGCCTGAGCCAGGGCAGCGGCGTCGCGCAAGCCTCCTAGAAGTTATTGCCGCGACTGCCGGCGCTCGCAGGTTTGAACCGACTCTGAAACCCGCGACCGCCGGCGCCCGCGGGTGAAGGCGCAAGCCTGCGGATTGCCATTCGTTAAGGCGAGTGTTTGGCACTCTGGGAAGGGGTTGGCGCTGCCGGGACCATCGGGTATACTGCCCGCGACCTAGCCACGCGCGCCCTCCGGCGCGTAACGCCACAGCAAGAGACGCAGCCTATGGTTTTAACACCGGATTTCGCAACCCGACCGGTAATCAGCTTCCAGCACGTCCACAAGACGTACTCGACGGGCACCGAGGCGCTCCGCGACGTCAACCTCGAGGTGCCTGAAGGCGACTTCCTCTTCCTCGTCGGCCCTTCGGGTGCGGGCAAGTCGACGGTCGTCCGGCTGCTGATCCGCGAGGAGAAGCCGTCCAAGGGCAAGATCTTCGTCGACGGAGTCGAGCTCGGCCGCATGAAGCGGCGGAGGCTGCCGCACTACCGGCGCAAGGTCGGTCTGGTCTTCCAGGACTTCAAGCTGCTGCCCAACCTCACCGTCTACGAGAACATCGCCTTCGCGCTTCGCGTTCTCGGGGAGCCGGATCAACACATCAGGGCGAGGGTCGCCGAGGCCCTCGACACGGTGAGCCTCTACGGCAAAGAGAACACCTATCCGGCAAACCTGTCGGGCGGTGAGCAACAGCGCGTGGCGATCGCTCGCGCGCTGGTGCACGCGCCGCGCTTCATCATCGCCGACGAGCCGACCGGCAACCTCGACCCAGCAACGGCGTGGGAGATCATGCAGCTGTTCCTCCGCATCAACGCCCGCGGCGCGACAGTCGTGATGGCGACCCACAACCGGGAGATCGTCGACCTCCTCCGCCGGCGCGTGGTCGCAATCGATGCGGGACAGATCGCACGCGACGACAGATCAGGCAGGTATCACGATGATTTTGCGAAATCTGAAGTTCGCGCTCAATAGCGCCTGGCAGAGCTTCTGGCGGAATCTCGCCGTGAGCCTGGCGGCGGTGCTGTCGATCACGCTCATCCTGATCCTGGCGGGCATCAACCTCCTCGTCGGTCACGCGCTCTCGCAGGTGCTGGACGGCTTCCGCGCCAAGGTCAGCGAGATATCGGTCAACGTGTCGGACGACACGCCCCTGGCGAGCGTTTACGACTTCAAAGACCAGCTGGCGGCCGATCCGCGCGTCGTCAGCGTTCGCTTCGTGACCAAGGACGAGGCGCTCACCCAGTTCAAGTCCGACCCGCAGAACCTGATCCTTGCTCAGCAGATCGAGGGCAACCCACTCGACGCCAAGCTCGACGTCCAGGTCAGAAACCTGAACGATGTCGCGGCCGTCGATTCCATGGCGCGGCAGTGGTCCGGCGTCGACCCGACCGACCCGACGAACTACCAGGGCGACTTCGTCAACCGCATGCTCCAGCTCTCGCAGTGGCTGGAGCTCGCCGGGGTGGGCCTTCTCGTCGTGCTGCTGATCGTCTCGGTCGTGATCGTGATGAACACCATCCGGACTGCGGTCTACCACAGGCGCAAAGAGATCGAGGTCATGAAGCTCGTCGGCGCGACGGAGTGGTTCGTGCGCGGCCCGTTCGTGATCGAGGGCGTGATGACGGGATTGATCGCGGCCGCGATCGCCCTTGCGCTGCTCGCCGTCGGCTACGAGCCGGTGGTGTCGCGCTTCAAATCCGACATCGGGTTCATACCGCTGAGCTATGACCCCGCCTTCATCTCGAGCCTGGCGCGCGACCTGCTGCTCGCCGGCGCGATGCTCGGTGCGCTCGGCAGCTACATCGGCGTCAGGCGCTACGTGAGGATCTGAGCCGGGTGAAAAGGCGCTTCACCCTTGCCGCCTTCGTCGCCGCCCTGGCATGGTTTCCGCAGTCGGCGCAGAACGTCTCCGCGATCTACTGCTATCCCGGGGACCCGCCGGCCGTGTACCAGGCATGTCTCGCCTACAACCAGGGGATCGGTCAGCAGGTGAACAACCAGAACCAGCTCAACACCATCCAGCATCAGATCAAGGACACCATCGCCCAGATCAACGCCATCGACGCCATGATCGGGAGCCTCAACAGGCAGATCGCCGCCCAGAAGGCGCTGATTCAGCAGACGCAGCAGGCGATCGACGAGCTGAGCCGCAAGATCCGCTTCGGCGAGGCCGCGATGATCCGCCTGCAGGCGCGGGCGACCATACGCGACCAGCTGCTGAATCAGCGCCTCCGCTACCTGGACTCGCACGGCACCGTCAACTACATCCAGCTCGTGCTGACGTCCAGCAGCATGAACCAGCTGTTGAACAGGCTCGTGGGCGCCCAGGAGGTCACGCAGTCGGACAACCGCCTGATCGCCGACCTGCAGGTCGAGCACGTAGCAGCAGAGGGCGGTGCAGGCGGACATGGAGAAGAACCTGGCGACACAGGCCGCGGCGCTCGTCTTCGAGCAGCAGCTCCAGGTGCAGCTGAAGGTCCAGTACGACCAGGTCCAGGCCGAGCGGGCCGCGATCGACGCCCAGGTCGCGAAGCTCTATCTCGAGTATGCAAAGCAAGCGGAAAAGGTCGGCGGCGGGTCTGGCGTCTTCGAGTGGCCGGAGCCGGCTTGCGGCTATTCCTGCATCACGCAGGGCTTTGGATGCTCGACGTTCTACCTCGAGATCTACGACCCGTCGTGCCCTTACCCGCACAAGATCCACACGGGCCTGGACATCGCCGGCCCGTACCACACCAACATCGTCGCGGCCGACACCGGCGTGGCTTACCTGTACCCGAACAGCATCGGCTACGGCAACCTGCTCGTGATCATCCACGGCCACGGTTACGCCACGTACTACGGCCACACGGCGGGTTACGCGCCCGGCCTGCGCACCGGCATGGTCGTGCCGCGAGGCACCACGGTCGCGTTCGAGGGCTCGACCGGCTGGTCGACCGGCCCTCACCTGCACTTCGAGATACGCGTCAACGGCATGTACAAGGACCCGTGCATCTGGCTCGGCTGCTGAGCCGGCCCTGCTAGCTTCCTGACATGAGATTTCGCGTCGCCCTGCGGGGTGGCGCTGTCGCCCTCGTCCTGGTCATCGGCTTTCTCGCCGGCGTCTGGGTCGACCAGGCGTACCCGGAGTGGGTGCCGTACATCGGCCATCGGTCGGCGTCGCGCGTCGACCTGACGGAGGTCCAGGAGGCGGCGCGTCTCATCCAGGCCGACTACGTGGACACCAACGTCGACACCAAGAAGTTGTCCCAGGGCAGCGTGCAGGGGCTCGTCAACAGCCTGGGCGACCCGTACTCGCTCTACTTCGACCCCGAGCAGTACAAGCGCCTGCAGGAGAGCTACCAGGGAAGGTACACAGGCATCGGCATCTACCTGAGCTTCAGCGCCACCTATCCGACCATCACCGGCACGGTTCCCGGCTCGCCGGCCGCGCTGGCGGGGTTGAAGGGCGGCGACCAGATCGTCAAGGTGGGGGACAAGGACATCAAAGGGATCACGCCCGAGCAGGCGACGGCGCTGATCCAGGGACCGGAAGGCACCAAATTGACGCTGACCATCCAGCGCGGCACCGAGGCGTTGACGTTCACGATCACACGGGCGCAGATCCAGGTGCCGACGGTGCGTTCCGCCACGGTGGGCAACCGTGTGCTGTATATCCGCATCTACCAGTTCGGAGCGCAAACGTCGAGCGAGTTCGCCAGGGCGCTCAAGGACGGCCTTCCAGGCTCGGCCGGCGTGGTCCTGGACCTGCGCGGCGACCCCGGAGGGTTCGTCTCTGCGGCGGATGAGGTCATCACTCAGTTCGTGACCAGCGGCGAAACCTTCGAGACGCACGGGCGCAGCGGCGTCAACCGACACGAGGTGGGCAAGCAGCACGCGGCGCCGACCATCCCTCTGGTCGTCCTCGTCGACGCCAACAGCGCTTCGGCGGCCGAGATCGTGGCCGGGTCGCTGCAGGTGCACAACCGGGCAAAGCTGGTCGGGACGACGACTTTCGGGAAGGGCTCGGTGCAGGAGGACTTCGTGCTGAGCGATGGGTCGGACATCCATCTCACGGTGGAGCGCTGGTACCTACCGAACGGAGTCACGATCGATCACAAGGGCCTGACCCCCGACGTGAAGGTGCAGCTGGCCAGCGCAGGCGATGCCTATGACGTGGCCCAACCGTCGCTCGGCTACGCCAAAGACACCCAGCTGAATGCGGCCTTGGCGGTGCTGTCCGGTCAGTAGACTGGGCACCGCGCGAACACGGAGGGCGGTTAGCTCAGCTGGCTAGAGCGCCTCGCTTACACCGAGGAGGTCGTTGGTTCAAGTCCATCACCGCCCACTCGCTGCGCGGGGCGGCGATATCTGGCATCTGCGTTAAGAAAGCGCTAAAGTGCACCGAACAATGACCGCAGGACCCTACGGGACGCCCCCCGAGGACACCCCGCCAGCAGGCGAGCCGCCACCCGGCGAAACTCCGCCTGGCGGTCCTCCCCCGGCTGAAACCCGCCAGCTGAAAAACCATGGGCCGAAACACCACCGGCCGAAACACCGCGGGCTGAAACACCGCGGGCTGAAACACCACCGGCCGACACGCCACGGGCTGAAACACCGCCGACTGAAACACCACGACCTGAAACACCATGGGCTGAAACACCACGGGCTGAAACATCGCCGGCCGAGTACGCCCCGCCCGCGGGCTACGCACCGCCGGAGGGCTCAACCCCGAGCTACTACCCACCGCCCGAAGCGGCCATGGCTCCGCCGCCGCGGCGCCGCAGCCTGGGGCCGATCATCGCCATCATCCTCGTCGTCGTCGTCGTCCTGGCCGCGCTCGGCGCGTACCTTGTCGCCGGGGTGGCCTTTGCCCAGAATCGCCTGAGCACGGCGCACAACGCCTACAACAGCGTCGTCGGTCATCAGAACGAACTCAACGGCACCATCAACTCGCTGAGCGACAAGATCACCGGCACCGATGTGTCGAGCGTGTCTGGATCCACCCTCCAGACGGACAAGGAAACCCTTACCCAGATCGTCACCAAATCGCAGGCCGCGCAGAGCCAGATCGATTCCGACGATGCCTCCCTCGCCAAAGCGGATGCGGGCCTGAAGGAAAACCAGTGGCTGACGTTGCTGCGCAAGTCGGACATCGACAAGGAATCGACCCGCATCGGCCACGCGCGCAAGGCGCTGGCCACGGCGAAGGTCATCACCAACGACTACGTGCAGATAGGGAACTTCTACCAGGCGTTCTTCGACGTGCTCATCGACTTCGAAACTCTGGGCACCAAGGCCCAGGCCCAGGACCTGACCGGGGTCGCTGCGGCCGACGAAAAGCTCAAGACCGACACGACCAAGGCGGTCTCGCTGGACAAGGCGCCTGGCGTGCCGGTCGAGGTCGACACCTTCTTGCACGACGTGCAAACGCTTGCCACCGATTTCAGCGCACTACTCAACGCGAGGACGCAGGCGGCGGCCTCCGCCGCGGAGAAAGCCCTCCAGGCCGACCTGCAGAAGATCGAGGCGGTCGACTGGACCAAGGTCAGCAGCGATGTCGACGCCTTCTACAAGCCGCTGATCGACGCCTACAACTCCGAGGTCGACAAGGCCAACGCCACCTAGCCGGTTGGTCTGAGATCCGGCGCGGCATCGCGCCCGCCTGGATCTGATCGAGCGGCCCGGTTAGCCTGCCTTGAGGCGGCTGACGGCGGTGCGGGCGAGTTGCTCGACCGAGGCCGAGTTGGTGGTCGGGTTGACCACGATCATCATCACCACGTTCGCCTTGAAGACGAAGATGGCGATGCCATTTTCGCCGGAGCCGGTGGCCGAGTACTCGAATGCCTTGTCGCCGATGCCGCTGACCGAGTGCGCGTTCGATACCCCGAGCTGTCCGGCCAGGATCGTCGCGATCTGGTCTGGCTGCACCGCATCGGCCGTGGTGGTGTCGGGGTAGACCTGGGCGTAGACGAACACTCCGGCCGAGCTCTCCGAGCTGCCGTAGATGCACGCGCCCGGAATCTGCACGCCGCTGGTCGCGGCGACGTTCGTGACCGCGCTGGCCACGGCCGCCGAAGCCTCGGCGGCGGTGACGAGGGTGCATGCATCGACGGAGGCGATGTGCTCGGAAGTCGTGGTGGGGGAGGGGGAGCTGGAAGCCGTGCTCGACGGCCCGCCACACGCCACGACGAATAAGGCGGCGCCCACCAGCGGCAGAGCGAACCTCGGTACAGTCCTCATCGTCGGGAGCCGTAGTCTGGCAGACCCGAGATCGGCCCGTCGACCAAATGGCGAGCACCGGTGCGTCGATAGAATTACCCGCCGTGCCGAGGTAGCTCAGCTTGGTAGAGCACTTGACTGAAAATCAAGGTGTCGCCGGTTCAAATCCGGCCCTCGGCACCACCTCGGCTGTGCAAGTTCGGCTGATGGGCGACAAAACGCCTTCGGCTGATGTTTGTCACTACTTCGGCTGATGGTTTACACCTACTTCGGCTGATCTTTGACACTCCCTCGCATGAGGGAGATGAGCGTGGCTGAGCAAAGGTACAAAGCGGTGCAGGCGGTGCTGGCCGAGGGTCAAACGGTGATGCAGGTGGCCAGAGACTGGGGAGTCAGCCGGCAAACGATGCACGGTTGGCTGGCGAAGTATGAAGGCGACGGCCTGGAGGGGCTTGGCAACCGGTCGCGTCGACCGGCGCATTGCCCGCACCAGATGCCGGCGACGGTCGAAGTGGTGGTCCTCGAGATGCGCCGTTCTCATCCCTATTGGGGAGCCCGCCGCATTGCCTACGAGCTCGCCCGCAAGCATGTTGAACCGGCGCCTTCGGAGTCGGCGGTCTATCGCTGCTTGGTTCGAGCCGCGGTCATCGACCCGGTGACGCGACGCCGGCGCCGCGAGACCTGGAAGCGCTGGGAACGGGGGGCGCCGATGGAGCTGTGGCAGCTCGACGTCGTCCATGGCTTCGCGCTCGCTGACGGCACGGCAGCCAAGGCGCTGACCGGCATCGACGACCACTCGAGGTTCTGCGTCTCCGCCTGCCTGATGTCGCGAGAGCGAACCCAGGCGGTCTGTGACGGTTTCAGTTCGGCCATGCGCACCTACGGCGTGCCTGCCCAAGTTCTGACCGACAACGGCAAGGTCTTCACCGGCCGCTTCGCCCAGCCCCCGGTCGAGGTCCTCTTCGACCGGATCTGCCGGGAGAACGGCGTCGACCACATCCTCACCGCGCCGCGCTCGCCGACCACGACCGGCAAGATCGAGCGCTTTCACCGCACCCTTCGCGACGATTTCGACACCCGGCAGGTGTTCCGGAACCTAAAGACGGCACAGGAGGCGCTAGATGAGTGGGTGAGCTACTACAACACGCAGCGGCCGCACCAATCGCTGGACGATATGCCGCCCGCGAGCCGGTTCCCCGGTGATGACAAGCGCCGGGAGCTCACCCGACGTCCGGAGCGCAACGGCGAGCAATGGGTGGCGCGACGGGTGGCCCGGAACGGCGTCGTCTGCGTCGACTCCCAGCACATCAGCGTGGGCAAGAACTACAGCGGCAGCAGCTGCGACGTCCTGGTGACCGACGGTCTGTTCCAGTTCTGGGTCGGCAACCAGCTGCTCCGGACCGTGGCACGAGCCGGCGTCGGGGGTGAGGTTCGCAAGAAGCACGCCGACGGCACGGCGCTGAGGCGATAGATTTCACATGGGAGTGTCAAGGATCTACCGAAGTAGATTCGTCAAGCATCTACCGAAGGTCGACATCGGCACCACCTCGGCTAGTCTCCTGATGTGACGAGACTCCGGCCGTTTCGGTTCAGCGTCCAGGAGCACCGAGCACACAGCGCGGCGCAGTGGCGCGAGCGAGCGCGGGCGATCGAGTCGCTGGGTTACTCGGCGGTCTTCCTGCCCGACCACTACGGGGACCAGGCCGGACCGATCGCCGCGTTGATGGCCGCCGCCGACGCGACGACGACGCTGCGTGTCGGTTCGCTCGTCTTCGACAACGACTACCGCCACCCGGTCGTCCTCGCCAAGGAGGCGGCGACGCTTGACCTGCTGTCCGACGGACGCCTCGATCTCGGCATCGGCGCCGGCTGGATGGTCTCCGATTACGAGCAGGCGGGCATCCCTTACGACAGCGCCGGCGTTCGGATCGAAAGGCTCGCCGAGGCGGTCACGATCATCAAGAAGTTCTTCGCCGGCGGCGAGTTCTCGTTCGAGGGCAAGCACTACACGATCAAGGGCCTCGAGGGCTCCCCGTTGCCGGTCCAGAAGCCGCATCCGCGATTTCTGCTCGGCGGAGGTGGCCGCAAGATGCTCAGCCTCGCGGCGCGCGAGGCCGATATCGTCCACGTCAACTACAACCTGAACGAAGGGCGAATCAACCCCAAGCTCGTCCAGACCGGCATGGCGGAGGCCACAGACGAGAAGCTGGGCTGGATCAGGGAGGCTGCCGGAGACCGTTTCGACGCCATCGAGCTGGGCTTCACCGTGTTCTTCGCCAACGTCACGGAGGATCGAGAGTCGCTGGCCGAGGCGCTTGCGCCGTCGATGGGCTTCAAACCACGCAACGTGCTGGAGATGCCGCATTTCCTCATCGGCACGCTGGGGCAGATCGAGGAAGACCTGAAGGCTCGGCGCGACCGCTACGGCTTTGCCGACGTCATCGTCCCCGGTGAGGCGGCCGAAGACCTGGCGCCGGTCGTGGAGCGCCTGGCCGGACGGTAGGCATCGCCTCGGCGGGGCGCGCGCAAGCCGCCCCAGAAAGGTAGATTGGTGGCGATGGCCACCACTGAGCACGTTCGGCTCAAGGGCGCTGTCGAAGGTCGTGCGAGCGAAGTTCTGACGCCGGAGGCGCTGAGCTTCGTCGCCCGGCTGCAGCGGGAGTTTGGTGGCCGGCGGCAGGAGCTCTTGCGCCTCCGCGACGAACGTCAGACCAGGCTCGACGCCGGCGAGATACCTCAGTTCTTGGTGACCACGAGCTCCGTGCGCGACTCGGAATGGAAGGTCGCCAAGGCGCCCAAGGATCTGCAGGACCGGCGCGTCGAGATCACGGGCCCGACCGACCGCAAGATGCTGATCAACGCCCTCAACTCGGGTGCGCGCGTGTTCATGGCCGACTTCGAGGACGCCAACTCTCCCACCTGGTCGAACCTCGTCGAGGGTCAGGTGAACCTGATCGACGCCATCGAAAGGCGGATCGATTTCAAGAGCCCCGAAGGCAAGGAGTATCGGCTCAACGACAAGGTGGCGACGCTGCTGGTCAGGCCACGCGGGTGGCACCTGGACGAAAAGCACGTCGAGGTCGAGGGCAAACCTGTTTCGGGCAGCCTTTTTGACTTCGGCCTCTACTTCTTCCACAACGCGGAGCGGTTGCTGAAGAAGGGCAGCGGTCCCTACTTCTATCTGCCCAAGCTGGAGAGCCATCTCGAGGCCCGGCTGTGGAACGACGTGTTCAACCTCGCCCAGGACGAGATCGGGATTCCGCGGGGCACGATCCGGGCGACGGTCCTCATCGAGACCATCCTCGCGGCGTTCGAGATGGAGGAGATCCTCTACGAGCTGCGCGATCACTCGAGCGGCCTGAACGCCGGCCGCTGGGACTACATCTTCAGCATCAT
>VBJE01000115.1:3841-8969 GCA_005879675.1 Chloroflexota bacterium | reverse complement strand
ACGCTGCTGCATCACGCGCCGAAGGCCGCCGCGATCGGCGAGGATCACTTATAGCCGACGTCGTCCCTGACACCTCCGGCAATAGATCCGGGAATCCCGAGCGCCGTCTCACCTCGCCCGCCCGAGGAGAACGCTCAGAGCGTCGCAAAGGCCAAAAACGTCGTACTGGTGCATGGCGCGTCCGCGGACGGGTCCTGTTGGATTGAAGTGATTCAACGCTCGCAGCGTGCCGGCCTGAACGCTACCGCAGTGCAAAATCCACTCACCTCGCTTGCGGACGACGCCGCCGCAACGCGATTGTATCCTCGCCTTGCAGGATGGTCCCACGGTTCTTGTGGGCCATTCGTGGGCAGGAACTGTCGTCTCGGCTCTTGTCTACGTGGCCGCTCGTGCGCCAGATGCAAGCGAAGACCTCGTCGATACTTCCGGCGCGGCGCTAACGGGAGCTGATTTCCTCGGTGAGATGACGACAGGCGACCGGATGTGCGCGTGCACGCGCGATCGGTACTTTCGTGGCGCTGATGCGGTCTCCCGCACACACGCAGAGAGACTGGCCAGTGGGCAGGGGAGAGGTTCTCTCCCGCCCACCGCCGCCAGTGTCGCTTTAAGGAGCCTCGTCGGTGGCGATGTCGCTCATATCACCGTCCGCCCACGCCACGGTCGTGGCCCCGCCGAACGCGACGAGCGCCAGCAGAATTGCCAGTGCGATACGCTTCATTGACCTCACCTCCCTTCTCGCCATTGAGATGCGGCCGGCGTGGGCGAGGGTTGCCCCTACGTTCGTCGGGGGCGAGTCCGACGACGGCGCTGCAAATCACTCGTGTGGGCTATCGGAATCGTCCGGGTGCTTGAGGTCACAGGGGCCGGCGACTTGCGACAAGGGCCACGATCTCGACGTTGGTGCGCGGAGGTGGCGGCGCCGTCGTCCACTCGAGCGTCCAGACGTCTCAGGGGTCGTTGGCCGCGCGCGCGCCTCGCCGGAGGTCCTTCCTTATATACTGCGCGCTGAGTCAGAGGGGCGATGATGAGGATGGCGAGAGCGCAGGGTCCCGCGGACGATCAGGTGAGCGATCTGCAGGCTCGAATGACGAACTGCAGGATCGTGTACGAACGCTGCGGGCCTCGCGCGGCGTTATCGCTTCTGAGAAGGCGGTCGATAATTCCAACCATCCCACGAATCACAATCCGCAGTTCGCCCCAGTGATCCATCCGACGCTGGAGACAGGTGTTGAAGCGTTGAAGGTAGGCACGCACGCCTGGCTCTCCCGGAAAGCGCCGTAGGACCTTCATGAAGACACTGGTGCTGGCGCTGGATCTTGCCGGCACATTCGTCTTCGCGCTGACCGGGGCGATGACAGCGGTCAAGCACCGCCTCGATCTCTACGGGATTCTCGTACTCTCATTTGCTGCCGCGACGTTTGGCGGAATCGGGCGCGACCTGCTGATCGGATCGGTGCCGCCGGCGGCGCTCGCTGACTGGCGCTATATCGCCGCCTCGCTTCTCGCCGGCGTGACCGTATTTTTCTCGTACTCGGCGACCACGCGATTCCAGACGCCGGTGCTCATCCTCGACGGCGCAGGGTTGGCGTTCTTCGCAGTCTCGGGTGCACTGAAAGCCCTTGCATTTGGTCTTACGCCGATCGCGGCCATCATGCTCGGCATGCTGACCGGCGTCGGCGGCGGCATCGCGCGCGACATCCTTGTGGCCGAAATCCCGACAGTGTTACGGGCGGAACTCTACGCTGTCGCTGCTCTCGCGGGCGCCTCTGTCGTAGTCATTGGCGATAGGCTGCAACTCCCATCGGTGCCCGTCGCAGCGGTCGGCGGAGGATTGTGCTTTGGACTTCGTTTCATGGCAATTCGCCACGGCTGGCACCTGCCCCGCGCTTGGCAGTCTGACTGACTGACATTCGGCGCGCGGCCGCGAAGCGAGGGAGTCACTGACCCATTGCGGACGACTATTTCACCGTTGAGAGGGCCTCGCGAAGGGCCAGAAGAGTGACGGGCTTGTCGATAATGATGTCGACGCCCGGCGGCTTTTCCTTGGCGTCCAGAACTTCGGCAACCCCGGTCAGCATGACAATGACGGGCTTGCGCGGCGCGAGGCGCTTGATCATCGCCGCCAGCTCCGCGCCGCTCATCTCCGGCATGGCGTGGTCGGTCACGACGACGTCGAACCACCCGACCTGAAACTTCTCGAGGGCCTCGAGTCCGTTCGTCGCGGTCGACACTGTGTGGCCGTCGCCGCTCAGAAGGCGCTCGACAACCTGCAGCGGGACGGGGTCGTCCTCGACGAGCAGGACGCTGAGCGGCCGGACCTGCACGCCTGCGAGCAGCCGTTCACCGACCGTCTCGCCGAAGATCCGCAGTGGCAGCCGGATTCGAATCGTCGTTCCCCGTCCCGGCGCGCTGTCGATTTCGATCGTCCCGCGATGCCGTTGGATGATGCCGTACACGCGCGCCAGGCCGAGGCCGGTTCCGCCGTGGCCCTTCGTCGTGAAGAACGGCTCGAAGCACCGTCGCTGCACCTCCGGCGTCATGCCGGTCCCCGAATCGGTCACCTCGGCCACGGCGGACGACGTCGCCGAGTCCGGCAGCGCCCGCACCGTGAGCGTGCCTCCCTCGGGCATGGCGTCCACGGCGTTGAAGATCACGTTGGTGAACACGTCGCGAAGCTCCGCGGAGTTGCCGTCCACGATCCCGGCGTCCTGCAGCTCGGTCACCAGCCGGATCGTCCGCCCCGCCGCTTGCGTTTGCACCCGCCACTTCGGCTCGGTGAGTGACACGGCGGTGGCCAGCAACTCGCTGATGCTCACGGGCTCGAAGACCTCGGCGTGGTCGCGATGGCGGTAGAACTCGCGCAGCGCGCGCACGAGCTGCGCGGCATCCTCGCCGGCCGTGGCGATCATCTGCAGGTGCTCGCGAACCCTGGCGCGGTCGTCGAGCGCCTCCGTCCTCACCAGGAGCATGCTCGTGTAGCCGACGATCGGGACCAGCGCGTTGTTGAGGTCGTGGACGACGCCGCTCGCCATCTCGCCGAGCGCGCGGAGCCGCTCCTGACGAACGAGCCGCTCCTGGGTCAGCTCGAGGCGGGTCAGATCGCGCTGCAGGCCCAGGATGCGCTCGGCCACCCGGAGGCGCGCCTGGAGCTGGTCAGCGTCGAACGGCTTGTTGATGAAGTCGTCCGCGCCCGCCTTCATCGCCTCCAGGTAGTTCGCCTTCCCGCCGAGCACGGTCAATAAGATTATGTACGTGTATGCTGCCCGGCCATCGGCCCGTATCCGCCGGCACAGCTCGAGTCCGTCGAGCCCCGGCATCATCCAGTCGGAGATCAGCAGGGGCACGTCCTGGGCCAGGAAGATGCCCCAGGCCTGCTCGCCGTCCACGGTGACGATGACCTCGTGCCCTAGCTGCTTCAGGATCTGGCTCAGGATCGTGCGCGAGGCGGCGTCGTCTTCGGCGATGAGGATCTTCATCGCTTTGCTCCCTTCAGCTCCGGACCGAGCGCCACGCGGACGCCGGCGAACTCGTCCTCGAGCTGCTCCACGAGCGTCTCCGCATCCCTGATATCGCCGCGACGCGCGCGATCCTCCAGCGTCATGGCGAGCGCAGCCATCCGCGAAATGCCGAGGTTCAGGAGACTGCCACTGAGGGCGTGCGCGAGCTGGTACGTGGCGACAGCGTCGGCACGCGCGATGCCGTGGTGCAGCGTCTGAAGCCGCATGGCCGTGTCCGCGAGGAACGCTTCGATCATGCCGACGAACGTCGTCGGGTCTCCGTCGCCGGCGAGGATGCTGCGCAGCTCGGAGAGGCGGCCGGCGTCCACGACCGCGCCCGCCGGCACCCGCCGCTCGGCCGGCGGCGGCGTCGTGCGAGCGGTGTCGCGGCTGGCAGGCGCCCAGCGGCGCACGACGGCCTCCAGCGCCGAGCCCTGCAGCGGTTTGCTCACGTAGTCGTCCATGCCGGCGGCGAGACAGCGCTCGCGGTCGCCGTCCATCGCGTGCGCCGTCATGGCGACGATCGGAAGGCGCGGCATGGCGCCCTGGCGCCGCCGGATTTCGGCCGTCGCTTCGAAGCCATCCATCTCCGCCATCTCGCAGTCCATGAACACGACGTCGTAGGAGTGCCGCTGAAGACGCTCGAGCGCCTCGACACCGCTGCCGGCCACCTCGACGTGACAGCCGAGCTTGCCGAGCATCCCCGACGCGACCTGCTGGTTGATGGGATTGTCCTCCACCACGAGGACGTTGAGCCGGAGGTGACCGCGCCCGGTTTCGCTTGCCGGGTGGCGCGGATGCTCGACGCGGGTCGCAACGTCCCCGCCGGCGTGCTCGATCCACGTTTCCGTCAAGGCGTCGAGTAGCTGGGAGGCGCGAACCGGCTTCGTGAGCGCGGCCGCGAAGCCAGCCTCGCGGAAGCGTCGGCCTTCACCGCGCACGGCCACGGAGCTAAGAAGGATCAACGCGGTGTCGGCGATCGGCGGCTCGGACTTGATCGCCCGGCCCAGGGCTTCGCCGTCCATGCCGGGCATGTGGAAGTCCACGATGGCAAGCTGGTAAGGGTCGTTCGCCGGCACGGCGGCTCGCAGCGCGGCCAGCGCCGCCTCGCCCGAGTCCATCTCGTCGGTCCTGAGGTGCCACCGCGCGAGCATCTCGCGAAGGACGCGACGGTTCACCGCGTTATCGTCGACGATCAGGGCGCGGAGCCCGTCGAGGGCCACCACCGGCCGCGGCTCGCCGGCCACGTCGGGCGCGCCGGGGAGGCAAAGCTGCGCCCAGAACGTCGAGCCTTCACCGAGGCGGCTCTCGACCTGCAGGGTGCCGCCCATCAGTCCGATCAGCTCCCGGCTGATGGCCAGGCCAAGGCCGGTCCCGCCGTAGCGCCGTGTCGTCGACGTGTCCACCTGCGTGAACTTGTCGAAGATGTGCTGCAGCTTATCTTGGGGTATCCCGATTCCGGTGTCGGTCACGGCGAGCCGCAGCTCGGCGCCGTCGCGGGTACGCCTCCGGCACTCGACCTCGAGCAGCACGTAGCCGTGGGCCGTGAATTTGAGGGCGTTGCCGGCGAGATTCAACAGCACCTGGCGCAGCCGCCCGGGATCGCCGATCACGTGGCGTGGCACGTCGGG
>VBJE01000115.1:0-3814 GCA_005879675.1 Chloroflexota bacterium | reverse complement strand
TCCTCCACGATGAGGCCGATCTCTAGCGGGACCGCCTCCAGCGTCAGGCGGCCCGCCTCGATCTTGGAGAAGTCGAGGATGTCGTTGATGACGGTCAGCAAGGCCTCTGCCGATTTGCGGACGATCTCCGCGTGCTCGCGCTGGGCCGCCGTCATCTCGCTGTCGAGGAGCAGCGACGTCATGCCGATTACGCCGTTCATCGGCGTGCGGATCTCGTGACTCATGCTGGCCAGGAAGGTGCTCTTCGCCTGGTTGGCTCGCTCGGCCGCCGCCCGCGCGTCATGCGCCTCTTCGGTCGCGCGGGCGAGAGCGGCCGTGCGCTCTTGGACGCGGATCTCGAGGGTCTGCCGTTGCGCCTCCACCTCGCGGTAGAGCTGCGCGCTCTCCACGGCCGCCGCGATCTGGCTGCCGATCGTGAAGAGCAGATCGCTGGCGCCCGCGGTGACCGGCCGCCGGCTCACGCCGTTGTCGACGGCGAGGATGCCGACGCGCCGGCTCTTCGTGATCATCGGCGCCCCCAGGAGCGACTCGACGCCGAGCACCTTGGCGAGCGTTCGGAGCGCGGGATCGTCGGCGCCACGCATGTGCTCGAAGAGCAGCGGCTTGTCGGCGCGAAAGACCCGGACGAGCGGCTTGGCGGCATCAGCGAGCGGCACGGCCATCTCCGCGATGCGTGCGGCCGCCTCGGGCGCGCCGCCGACGCTGCGGCCGCCGCCCAGACTCGTCTCGTCAGCGAGCCACACCACTGCCCGCTCGAAGCCGAGCCGGCCGACGACGGCGTGCAGGCTGCGGTCGAGGAGCTCGTCGAGATCGAGCGTCGCGCTGAGGGCCAGCCCCACCTCGTGCAGCGCGGTCAGCTCGGCCACGCGCTTCTCCTGCGCTTCGATCGAGGCCTTGAGACGGCCGGCCATGGTGTTGAAGCCCTCGTACAACGGCGCGAACTCGCTGGCATCGGTGACGACGAGCGCGGCGTCGAAGTCGTTACGCTCGATGCGCTCCATGCCGGCGGACATCTCGTGGGCGCCGCGCATCACGTCGCGCGCCGTCATCATCGCCATGAAGACGGCCACCGTGGCGCTGCTGGCGATCAGCGTGGCGATCCAGCCGTAGAGCGGCGCCGTCAGCCCGACGACGTCCTGCACGCCGAGGCTCGTGAGGAGGTTCGTGACCTTCACCATGACCGTGAATCCCAGCACCAACAGCGGCACGAACACGACGAAGCCCGAGACGAGGAGCAACGTGCGCCGCATGCGGACGGTGATGATGCGCTCGCGGGCGGCCGCCGGCAGGTCCACGATGTACGGCCAGATGGCGCGGATGAGCGGGCGCATCGCGTCGCCGACCAGAAAGTATTCGATGGCGGCATGGCCGATCCCCACGAAGCCGACCAGCACCCACAGCATCACGATCTGCCCGGCGCCGATGCCCAGCACCATCGTATTGTTCAGCACCAGCATGAGCAGGGTGATCGACAGCGCGGCGGCGGGGGCGTGCACGCCCATGACGCGCAGCGCGGTGAGCACCGGCATGTTGAGGCCGCGAACGAGGGCGGCGGCGGCGAGATCGGGCGAGCGCATTCGCAGGAACGCGCCGACAGGACGGAAAACCAGCCGCATCGAGGCCAGGTCGCACAGGAACGTCACGAAGAACGCGAGCGGCGCGATCAGCACCACACCGACCACGATCTGCCTGCCATGCAGGTCGAGTCCGAAGCCGAACAGGGCGCCGCCGCCGAAGACGGCGATCGCTGACGCCTTGCCGTAGATCGTCAGCAATCGCCGGAAGACCACGCGTTCCGAGAACCGCTCGTCCAGCGACGTCACCGCGGCATAGCCGGCAGCGTCAGAACCGGAACGAGCCGGTCAATCCCACCGAATGCATGCCGACTTCGGTCCGGCTATCGCTGTACTCGCCGGAGAGCAGCTTGCTCTGCCCGACGTGGCGAGACGTTGGAACGTCGTACTGATAGCCGAGATCGATCCGGAACTGGTCCCAGCGATAGCCGGCGCCGGCACCGATAGTGTGCTCCATGATGACGCCGGTGAGCGGTGTTAGCGTCGCGTCGGGCACCGGGCTTTGACCGTAGGCATAGCCGAGCCGCAGCGAGAGATTGTCGAGGACGGCGTATTCGACGCCGACGCGATACACGAATCGATCGTGCCAGCTCAGTCGCGGCTCTTCCTTGATCGTGTCGCTTCCCACGATCCCGTTGATGTCCGCGTTGTTGCCGTTGGTGAGCTTGATCGGCAGCCGGTTGAAGGAGCTGCTCCAGTCGATCCAGTCGATCTGGAAGTTGAGGCGCCAGCGCGGCAGCACGTCCCACGAGAGGCCGGCTGCGACCATCTGGGGAAAGTGCGTGTCCACTTCGGCGTCGTATCGGAAATCGGGTCGCAGCGCGAGGCCGAGCGTCGCGAGTTGCGCTCCGACGTTGCCGGTCGCCTCGCCTTCGGTGTGGACGTGGGTCGGACTGGTGTAGCTGAGGCCGAGCTGGACGCTCCGGTGAGGACGATAGAGGAGGCCAGCGGTCGCGTTCGCGCCAAAGCCACGAGTCTCGAGGTCGAGCAGCGTCTTCAGGCCGCGCAGCTGGGGCTGTGTCTGAAAGATGTACGGCGCCTTGAGAGCGTTCTCGTTGTAGATGAGTCCTCCGGTGACGCCGATCGAAAAATTCGACGTCACCTGATACGCGACGCCCACCGCCGACCGGAGCACGAGGATGCGGGACTTGTGCTCCTGGCGGCCATAGCTCGTCCCCCCGGCCCCTCCCGGCGTGTCGACGTAATCCCAGTCAGCCTCCAGGCCCGAGACCGTCGTGACCGCGAGACCGACGCTGACCGGTCCGACGCGCATCCCGAAGGCGCCGTCGGGGATGAAGCCCGGGTCGCTGCTCAGGTCACCGTCGTTGTTCGCGCGATTGGTGAAGCTGCCGTGGGCCATGACCGCGGTGATTCCCAGGTCGAGCGTGGGCCGTGTCAGCAGGGTCAGACCTGCCGGATTGATCGCCATCGAGTCGAGGGGACCGTCTGGGGAGGCGACGACGGCACCGCCCAGCGCCATCGCTCGAGCGCCGACGCCATTGCGCAGGATTCCGTCCGCGTTCGCGGCCGACGGCAACAACACTGCAACGAGGGCGGCCGCCAGAAAGCTGCGGGAGACGCCCGCCCGGGTGAATGTCCAGAGCACCGCGTCCCTCATCGAGCCCTCCGAGCCGCTGCGCTATGTCGTTGTGCCGGGGCCNNNAAATGCGAAGACGTACGAATGACGCGGACAAATAAATACTAACTTAGGGGTGCGGGAGGCTCGTCAAGGATTCTGCCGGTCGGCGACTAAGACCTTCATTGCGGGCCATCGCGGACTTCGCGCAACTGCGCAGGAACATGAGGCTGCGCGGGGCCATGGGGCTGAGTCGGCTTCCGCGTCACCGTCGGCTTACCTCGAAACTCCCGCCGCGACTCCGCACGCTCAGTTCTTCGGGCTGCGGTATATCTGCCGAACGTCGCCGGTCTGCCATCGCTCCGCGAATACACCTCACAAACTCGTCTTCACGATGTGCTGCACCGCCGAGTCGATGCAATTGCGAATCGCCCGCTCCATCGGCGTCTTCGACCAGCCGCCGAGACCCAGCGGCAGCGCCATGGACGGGACGTTTGCGGTGAGGCCGACGCCCGCGGTCATGGCGCTTCCGTCGACGGTCGTGGCGTTGACGACACGCCCGGTCTTCGCGTCGATGATGCGCATGTTGATCGCCACGCACGCCTGCTTGACGCCGACCACGGCCAGCGTTCCGGCGGAGCACTCGGGCTCGAAGACGGTAACG